>NZ_QNVX01000035.1:0-294 GCF_003314725.1 Rhodovulum sp. BSW8 | reverse complement strand
ACGCGCTGCGTGATTCACGGCCTGTACAACGGAGCGGTGACATGCGCGACCTGTACTGGCCGACGAGCGGATGGCCAAGCTTGCCCCTTTCTTCCCCAAGTCCCACGGCAAGCCTCGGGTCGATGACAGACGGGTCTTGAGCGGGATTATCCTCCTCAATCGCAATGGCTTGCGCTGGCGCGACGCGCCCGAAGCCTACGGACCGCACAAGACGCTGTACAGCCGGTGGAAGCGTTGGAGCGAGAAAGGCATCTTCGCCAGGATGATGGCCGGGTTGGCGGCCGAACACGGCGA
>NZ_QNVX01000034.1:0-6349 GCF_003314725.1 Rhodovulum sp. BSW8 | reverse complement strand
TCGAAGACATTGCCAAGGGCGTTGACCTTCACGCCGCCGCCCGCACCGGCGCCCGCGCCCCCGAAGATCCCCGAGAAGAAGCTGTCGAAGAAGCCGCCCATCGCGCTGGAAACCGGCGACAGCGCCCGGTCCAGAAGATCGTCGAGCATCCGGTCGGCCAAGGCCGAGATCGCGTCGCCCGCATCCGCCGACCCCTTGGCCAGATCCTTGAAGAAGGTCTTGAAGCTGTCGCCGGTCTCCTTCGCGGCGTCGGCCAGATCCTTCGTCGTCGTCTTCAGCTTGTCGATCCCGGCGCCGTCATCGGCCGCCTCGCCGATCCGGGCAAGGCTGGTGGCGGTATCGCCCGCCTCCTCCGAGACCCCGGCCAGCGTCTCCTTCAGCGCCGCCATCGAGGCCAGCGGCGTGCGGATCATCGCATCGGCCACGCCATTGGCCTCCTCCTTCAGCCGTTTGGCCTCGTCGCCCGCGGCCGCTGCGGCCTCTTTCGCCGCCGCCAGCCCCTCGGCCGCGCCCTCGGCCGCCTCCTTCAGCGCCGCCGCCCCGGGCAGGATGTCCGGCAGATCGGCAAAGCGGGCGAGGAAGCCCGACCATCTCTCCTGCAGATAGACCATCACATCGCCCCAGATCGCTTTCATCCGGGCGCCGAGCTCTTCCATCCGGAGCCGCATCAGCTCCGGCCCCATCACGATCCGGTCCCAGACCTCGGCCGCGACATCCTTCATCAGATCGAGCGCCGCACTGAGGCCCCCCGCCGCCGTCACCAGCCGCCCGAACCACAGCACCAGCTCGCCCGCACCGACCACCAGCGCGCCGATCCCGGTGCGCATCAGCGCGGCCCGGGTCAGCAGGAGCTTCGCGTTCAGTGCCGCCGCCGCCACCGTCGCCGCGGCAAAGCTGGCCGCGAACCGCCCGGCGATCAGCGTGGCGGCCGTGCCGGCATAGGCCGCGACCCGGTCGAGATTGGTCAGCACCAGATCGAGCGCCGAGGCCAGCGGCGCGCCCTTGCGCCAGAGATCGGCAAAGCCGGTCGCGAGCCGCTCGATCCCCGGGGCTGCGGCCGCGGCCAGCGTGTTGCCAAGCCCGGTCGCGACCAGACCCAGCCGCGAGACCGCGTCATTGGCGCTTTCGATGTTATCGGCATCGATCTCGGAGACCACGACGCCGAAGTCTTCGACATCGCGGGCGGCCTGGCGCAGGGTGGCCGGATCCATCCGGCTCATGGCGATGGAGCCTTCCTCGCCGAAGAGCTGGCCCGCGACGGCGGCCTGCTGGGCCGCGGGCACGAAGTCGAGGATCGCGGCGTTGATCGCCTCGACCCGGGCATCGAGTGGCATCTTCAAAAGATCCCCGGCCGTGAGGTTCAGCCGCTTCAGCGCGTCGACCGCAGGCCCGGTGCCGGTCGCGGCCTGGCTGAGGCGGCGGGTCAGGTCCTTCGTGGCCTGCTCGACCGTGCCCATGGCGACGCCCGAGAGATCGCCCGCCCGGCTCAGCACCTGCACCGACTTGACGGTGGTGCCCAGCGATTGCGCCAGCTTCGCCTGGGCATCGACCGCGCCCATGGCCTGCCTGGTCATGAGGCTCAGCGCGCCGGTCGCGGCGGTGACCGCGCCCGCCAGCCCGACCGTGACGGTGCGCGCAAAGCGTTTGGACCGGTCATCGGCCGATTTGAGCCCGTTGCGGAACTCGGCCGAGTCGAGCCCCAGATTGACGCGCAGCGCGCCGATCACCGCCTTGAGCGCCATGGATCACCTCTTTCTCTGGTTGTGCTGTTCGAACCGCGCATGCATCACGCGGGCGCGCAGGATCATCGCCGCCGCCGCGCGCTTCGGGTCGGGCGGCAGGATGAAGTCATCGGCCCGGGGGAAGTCGGGCGTCCGGGTGAGCGCCGCGACATGCCAGGCCAGCCAGCGGTCGCGGTGCTGGCCGACCTTCGCCCGGGCCGCGGCGCCCGCCATCTGGGCGCGGTAGAGCCCCGGGGTCAGGGACCAGAAGGCGGCCGGATCGAACCCGGCCGCGCAATAATCCTTCAGCAGGTCGAGCCAGCCCGCGGGGCTCAGCCCATGTCCGACCCGCTCGCCGCGCCCGTCCCGGCCGACCGCTTTGCCGGATCCGGCTTTCCCGGCGCGGGATCCTCCGCCGCCAGGAAGCCGCAGGCGGCGATCACCTTTCCCAGCACCGGGCCGAGCTCGGGGCCGAGCTCTTCGGCGACCGCGCCCGCCTGGCGCAGCGTGGTCGCGGGGCGGTGATCGCGCATCGCGGCCCAGAGGATCAGCCGCATGGTGCGCACCGATCCCGCCTTCAGCGAGGTCATGATCTCGGCCAGCGTCCGGCCCGCCTCTTCTTCCAGCTCGGCAATGGCATTGAAGCTCAGGATCAGCCGCAGCTGTTCGCCGCAGGCCTCGATATCGACCTCGCCCTTCATCGGATTGGCCATGGATCAGCCCTCCTCGGGCAAGGTGATGGACAGGCTGCCGGTGACCCGGAAACTCGCGGAGACCTCCTGGAACTCGCCCACGGTGGCGGGCGGCGCGTAGGATTTGAGCCAGCCCTCGAAGAGCCAGACCGTGCCGCCCGGGAAGGTGACCCGGATCTGGCGCACCGCGCCCGAGGCCTTCAGCCCGATCAAGAGCCGGTCGGTGGCCGAGCCCTCGATCCAGTTCATGCCGACCGTGCATTCGCCGGGATCCAGAAGCCCCGGGCGGGATTCCTTGGTCCGGTTCGGCGACTTCATATGGGTCGCGTCATGTTCGTCGCGCTGCTGGTCGGGCAATGCCACCGACTTGACCTCGGCCAGGTCCAGGAAGGTCGTGGCGGCGGCATCCTCGGCCACCTCCACGCCATAGCCCCAGGCGATATCCGCCTCGCTCATCTCTCGTTCTCCTTGTTGTGAAGCCTGTGATGGACGATCAGGTCGGCCACGATCCGGTGGATCCCGCTGCCGTCCCGGTCGGTGTCGAGCCCGTCGCGGAGCGCCTCGACGAAGACGCCGCGGACGTCCGTCCCGCCATGGGGGCCGCGGACCCCGTCGAGCCGGTCGATCATGACGGCCTCGACCTCGCCCGCCTCGGCCAGCGTCGTGGCGAGGATCTCGGCCTGGATCCGGGTGCGGCGCAGCGTGGTGACGCCCTTCATGTGATAGTCGCGCGTGGCGCCGACCCGCGTCAGGACCAGCGCGGGCAGGCCCTCGCCCGGCGCGCGGCGGCCCCAGGTGATGCGGGCGCCGACCAGATCGGCAAGGGCCGGATCGCGCAGCAGCAGGTCGGTCAGGTCGGCCTTGAGGCTCATCGGCCGCCCCCTTGCGTGCGTTTTCTCGCCAGCCGCTTCGCCCGGCGGGCGACGGTCGCGGCGATCTCGCGGCCGAGCCCCTCGGCAATATCGTCCAGCACCGCGTCGCGGGTCGCATCCCAGGCGGGGCGCATGAAGGGCTGGGCGGGCATGGTGCCGGTCGAACCGCCGCTTTCCAGATGCCGCTCGACGGTGCCGAACTCGACCAGATGGGCATGCGGGAGCGCCGCGGCGCCGCCGAAGAGCTCGACCGCGGCCTTGTCATCGCTGACGAGGCGGCGGTGATCGCGGCGCTGTTTGGGGTCGAGCCGGGTCGAGACCGCGAGGCTCTCGGCCAGATCGCCGCTGGCGCGCGGGGCCAGATCCCGCGCCCGCTCGACGAAGATCCCGAGCGCGGCCGTGCCGACGCGCCGCAGCACGCCCCGGCCGGTGGACTTCGGCAGATGCTCCACCATCATCTTTTCCAGGTCCTTGAGGCCATCGACCGAGACGGGTTGCCTGCTCATGCCTCCTCCTTCCGGCCGGTGCTGACGGCCGAGACGTCGACCCAGCGGCCGCGTTCGGTGACGCCGGTGATGTTCCAGATCAGGCCCTCGGCCCACAGCCGGTCGGCGGGCCCGAGGGTCCGGGTCAGGCCCTCGGCCAGGGCCGTGCGGCGCAGGGTGAAGCGGGTCGCGCGCACCGCGCCGATCTGGCCCGCCGCGGCGCGTTCGGTCTCGGTCAGATCGGTCTGCGCGGCCCAGAGCGTGGCAATCCCCGCCCAGGCGCCCGTGGGTTCGTTCAGCGCATTGCGCCCCGCGCCCTGGCGTTCGAAGGTGATGCGCCGGTCGAGCAGCGGGCTCATCGGCGGCACCGGGCCATCGGCGGCGCGCTCATGACCGAGCTCATCGGCGGCCGGGTCATCGGCGACACCAGATCCCGGGGCGCCGGTAGCGCGCCTGCCGGATCAGGGCGCGCGCGCCGAAGGCGATGCGCGGGCTTTCGACCGTCTCGATGGCGATCCCCGCTTCCAGCCAGTCCCGCGCGATCAGGATCACCGCCTGAGCCAGCGTCGGCGGCACGGTGTCCGGCCCCACGGAAAGCGTGATCGCCAGCGGAGATCCTTCGGGCACCGCCGCCAGCGCACCCTCGGCAAAGAGGATCTGCGGCTCGCTGTCGGCAAAGAGAAGCCGGGCGGCCCCGGCATCGAGGGCGGTATCGCCCGCCGCGCCCGACCAGGTCACGCCCAGCAGCTCGCGGGCGGGCGCGACCGGCACCCACCAGCGGCGGCCCTGTCCGGCCGCGGTCTCGAACCGGACCCGGCGCGGGGTCAGCGGGCGGCGGGTGGCGGTCTCGACCGCCGATTGCGCCGCCGCCAGACAGGCCTCGATCCGGGAATTGTCCGCATCGCCCTCCCAATGCGAGGCGCGTTTATACGCCTCGACACTGACGCCAAGCGGCGGGATCTCGTCCAGGATCATGCCCCGGCCGATTCCTTGTCGGCGGCTTTGTCGGCTTCCTTGTCGGGGGCCTTGCCCTGCCTGGGCGGCGCGCCCGCCTGGACCTTCGCCTCGGCCGCAGCCAGAGCCGCCTCGCGCGTCGCAAGTGCCGCCTCGCGCTCGGCCAGATCGGCGGCCTTCGCCTCGATCCCGGCCGGATCGGCCGCCGCGGCCAGCTGCGCCTCGGCCGCCCGGTCGAAGACCGTCGCGACCGGGTCCTCGCCCCGGGTCAGCCTCGCGGCCAGCGCAGGCGCGAAGCCTGCCACCTCGCCGCGGTTGTAGCGCCCGTGGGCGCGGCGGAACTTCAGAATGACCTTGGTCATGTCGGATACCTCTCGGAATTGGGGAACGGTGGCGGGGCTCAGAGCGACCAGCCGGTCGCGGTGAAGCCCGCGATTGCCTCGTCATGGCTGGGGGCGAGATCGTGTTCGGAGACCGCGCGCATCAGCGTCAGGTCGCGCTGGAAGGCCGAGATCGTCTCGCCATTGGCATCGACGAAGGCGGCCTCGGTCGAGGCGGCGATGGCGATCTGCATCGCGTCCCCGATCACCACTTCGTCGAAATCCGCGAAGGTGATCTCGGTCCCGTCGCCGCCCGCGCCGAGGTTGTCGGGCACCTGCGAGGTGGTGCGGATCGGGTAGCCCTTCAGCGTCCCGCTGGCATCGATCGAGGGAAAGACCGGATTGCCGCGGTCATCGCGCAGGCTGGCCAGCCAGTTCTTGGCCGAGGCGCGCATGATCCAGCCGGGGCGGACCATGCCGACATTGGCGTCCTCGACCGTCGAGACCGCCCAGCGGACCGCCGCCTCGGCCGCCGCCGCCGTGCCCGCGATGCCGTCGCGCCAGTTCGCGGCCAGCGCCCAGTTGCGCAGGCCCTTCGGCGTGTCGTTCGCCCCGTCGCCGCGCAGGAAGGCCAGATCCTCGCGCAACGCCATCGCCTTCAGCAGATCGTCGCGGGCATGCTGGGCCATGGCGACCGAGGAATGCCGCAGGAGGCTGTTCGACAGCGGCACCAGCGCGCGCAGGAGCTTGAAGGACTTGTCGACCGCATCGAAGCTCATCTCGCTTTCGGCGATGGCCGAGGTCTCGGCACCGTAACCGGCGGTCGCGCCTGCGGTCTGGCGCGCGGTGCGCAATTCGCCCGCGGGCATCGGCACGGTGCGCGCGCCCGAGGCCCGGACGGTGACGCGCGGGGTCAGCAGCGCGATCAGCTCTTCGGATTGCGCGGCGGGAATGGTGATGCCGCCCGCAGCCTCGGAGGCGCCCGACATGATCGCGGCAATCCCGGAATGGCCATCGGTCTCAAGGCGGGCCACCGCGCGTTCGCGGTCGCCCCGGCTGGCCGCCAGCGCATGCAGCATGAAGCCCACCTCGACGCCCCGATGCGCGGGATCGCGCGGGGTCGCGGCCTGTTGGGGCCGGGCCGTGCCGGTGGGGGCAGCCCCCGTTCCCGGCGCCGGATCGTCCCCGCCGGTGGCAGCGGCAGCGCGGGCGGCCTCGGTGGCCTCGGCCCGGCCGACCTGGGCATTCAGCGTCTCGAAGCCCGTCTGCGCCTCGGCAAAGGCGGTCTCGGCCGCGGCGATGGCC
>NZ_QNVX01000002.1:0-68382 GCF_003314725.1 Rhodovulum sp. BSW8 | reverse complement strand
CAGGTCGTCCTTGCCCTTGGACTTCAGCGAGTCTTCCAGATGCGGCGCGTGGTCGAAATAATCCTCGAGCGCGCTTTTCCCCCGCGACGTCACGAAGATGAAATCCGTGATCCCGGCCGCCCGCGCCTCGTCGATCGCGTACTGGATCAGCGGCCGGTCCACCAGCGTCATGATCTCTTTCGGGATCGACTTCGTCGCGGGAAGAAACCGCGTCCCCAATCCCGCAACGGGAAAAACCGCCTTCGTTACTTGCCGGTTCATGATCTCACTCGTCCTTTGTCTGAAAGGGTCGGAAAAAAGCGGGGGCCGATGGCTCACCCGGCGAAAAGCGACCAGAGGCCCAGCGCCAGCGCCGTGCCGCCAAGCGCGAGTGCCGCGACCACCATCCGGCGAAGTCCGGCCAGCGGATCGGGTGCGGCCGCCCCGTCGGTCCCGGCCGCGGCCAGTTCCAGCCGGGCCTGCACCAGCTCGATCCGGTCGAGCGCGCGGGCGATGTCCTGCAGGTCGGCCGGGTCGTCATGGCGCGCAAGCGCGCCGCGCAGATCGGCGATTTCGGTGCCAAGCGCCGCGACGCGGGCAAAGACCACCTCCAGCACCCGGCGGTCGGGATCGTCCGAGGGCAGGGCGGCGCCTGTGGCGCGGAGCGCGCCTGCGGTCCCGTCCCCCGTTACGGCGCGAACCGACAGGGTGAAGGCGAGGCCGGGCTCGACCGGCGGATCGAGTTCGACCGAGAAACCATAGCGGCCGGTGCCGATGCCGCCCCGTTCCAGATCGGGCCGGTGCCGGTCGGCGCGGGTCTTGGCGGCAAGCCGTCCTTCGCGGTAGATTTCGACCGCGACGGCAGCCGAGGGATCGGCGCGGTCGATGGCCCATCCGGCGATGCGGCCGGGCGCGGGCAGGTCGTAGACGCCGTTGACCCGGGGCTGCGGGTCGTCGGCGGCGGGCAGGGCGCGGGCGATGTCGGACGCGGCAGTCATGGAATGGGTCTTTCGGAAAGCTGCGGGGTGCCGCTGGCGGGAAGGAGGGAAACGCGATGAGGCGGGGCGCAGGGCGGATCGCGGCGGCGGTGCTGGCGTGGGCCGGGATGGCCGACGCGGGTCCCGCACCGGACCTGGGGTCCGCGCCTCTGCTTTTCGACTGGAGCGCCGAGCGTTGCGGGCGCTGGGACATTCCCGATGCCCCGGCGCGGTTCTGGCGCGACGCGGAGGGGCGCATCCACATGATCGCGGGGTCCGACCAGAGCCGCCAGAGCGTTGGCCAGGCTGCCGACCGGCTGGCGCGGGTCTGTGCGGTGGTGCATCGCGGCGCGGACGATCCCGACCCGGCGGCGCGGAACGACCGGACCTGGGTGTCGTCGATCTTTACCCGCGACGGTCTGCGGATCGAGGCGCTTGGGCATATGGAGTATCAGGGCGACCGGCATCCGGGCGCCTGTGCCGCGGGGCGCTACATGGCCTGCTGGCGGAATGCGGTCGTGGCGCTGGAAAGCCGCGATGGCGGGGAAAGTTTCGCCCGACTGCCCGGCCCGCCGGTTGCGGCGCTGCCCTATCGCTACGATCCCGGCCAGACCCGGCGCAGCGGCTATTTCACGCCCTCGAACATTTTCGAGGCGGACGGGGTCCTGAATGTCTTCGTCTTTGCCGAAGCCTATGACGCGCAGCGCCGGGGCGCCTGCCTGCTGCGCCGAAGGGTCGATGGCGGGCCGGGCGACTGGCGCGCCTGGGACGGGCAAGGGTTTTCGGCGCGCTTCGCCGATCCCTATCGGGGCGCCGTCGCCGACCCCGACGCGCATGTCTGCGCGCCGCTGCCGGGGCTCGACGCCACGCTGAGCTCGGTCGTCTTTCAGCCCGCGACGGGGCGTTTTCTGGCGGTCTCGCCGCGCGTCGGGCGCGATGCCGGGGGCGCCCGCCGGGCGGGGATCTGGGCCTATGTTTCGCGCGATCTTATCCATTGGGACGACCTGGGGCTCTTGGCCGAGGCCCCGCTTTTGTGGGCGCGCGATTGCGGGCAAGGTGCGGCCTATGCCTACCCGTCGCTGGTCGATCCGGACAGCCCGGCCCCGATGCTCGACCGGGTGGACGACCATCTGTGGCTGACCCTCACCCGGATGCGGCTGGAGGCCGACTGCCGGGTGGGGCCGGAACGGGATCTGATCCGGGTGCATGTCAACTGGCCAGCGCAAGCGGGCTCCCGTCCAGAACTTGCAGCATCCGGTCCGGATCGGCCAGATCCTCGGCGCTGAACACCGGTCCCTGAAAGGGGGTCACCGCGCCCGAGGCGGCCATCTCGCCGATCGCGTCGATCGCGCGCTCGATATCGTCGAAGGGCGCGTCGAAGAGGTCGTAGATCGAGAAGCGCCACCATTCCAGCGCCAGAAGCCGTTCGACCACCGGTTCGGGAAAGCGCAGCCGCAACACCCGGCCGGGAGTGCCGACGACGATGGCATAGGGCGGCACATCCTTCACCACCGTCGCCCGGGCGCCGATGATCGCACCGGCGCCGATGGTGATGCCGGACTTGATGAAGGCGCCCTCGCCGATCCAGACATCCGGGCCCAGCACGGTCACCGGGCAGCTGCCGGGGAACGGACGCTTGCGCTGCTGGATCGAGGCCGCCTCGTCGCCCGCCATCAGCTGGTCCCAGCCGTTGACCTGCGGAAAATAGGCGGTGCGCGACGAGGTCAGCCAGTCGGTCGGATGTTCGTGCGTGCCGATCACGACGTTCTTGGCGATCGAGCAGTAGCGGCCGATTTCGGCATTGTTGATCTGGCTGCCGCTGAGATTGCAGAAGGCGCCGAGGCGCAGGATCGAGCCGGTCGGGACCGTGGCATGGATCGCGGTCGGACCCTCGACCCAGGAGTTGGGGTGCAGATGTCCGGTCTTGGCGAGGCCCGACAACCGGAGGCCGGCGGCCTGGACTCTGGCCATCTGGGCAGGCGTGAGATTGAGCATCCTTCAATCGTCCCTTCTTGAATTCACAAGGTTGCGCCCGCCGGAGGCGGGCATGCGACAAGGCGGCCTGCAAGGCACGCGCGAGACCCGGATAGCCGGGCTTCATGGTCAGCGCCCCGCGCGGAACGTCCGCAGCCGCGGCCGGTTCGGCGATGGCGGCAAGAACGATCCCGGGGACATGGCGCTCGTCCCGGTTGTCGGGCTGCAAGGCGCAGGCTTCGCGCGCCGCGGATCGTGATCTCGACCGTCAGCCGTTCAGTCTCGCGCCCGCATTCAACCGGAAGCGCAGCGGCCCCCCGTGCCGGCGTTTCGGTGTCGGGTGCGGCCGGATCAGCGGCTTCGGGAGAGGTGGTGAAATCTGCCGAGAAAGGCGTGGCGGGATCCGGGAAAGGACGCCCCGCGACCGCCGCCTTCGACGGGCGGAACGCCTCGCAGAAGGTCTTCGCCGCCGCGCGCGCGCGCAGGCCCTTGCCGGGAAAGCCCGCAGAGAGACTTGCCGCCAGCCGGTCCCGGATCGGCCCATCCTCGGGCGAAATCGCGCCGTTCTCGTCGGCCACCGGGTCGAAGGCGTCGGGCGGGCCGATTTGCCAGTGATCGAGAAAGTCGCGAAGGCGCTGTATCTCGGCATCGGACAGGGGGCGGCTGTGCCAATTTTCGCTGCAGTGGATTTGGGTTCCGCTGCCGTTCAGCTCCTTGGCCGCGCTGCCGCGGAAGGGATGCTTGAGGCTGTCGGACCGGTCGGCATCCATCGCATAGGCGGCCAGACCGGTATGGTTGAGGGCGCCGCAGAACGGCGGATAGACAAAGCCGCGCGCCGCCAGCGCCTTGCGATTGGCCGCCAGGAAGGTCTGAAGCGTGGTGGTGCCGATCTTTTCGGTGCCGATTTGCAGAATGGCCTTGCGGGTCATGCGCGGCTCACTCCTCGTTGAAGGCGCGCCGGAAGTGACGCAGGATCGGTTCGAGCAGATAATCGCCCGCCCTTCGTTCACCGATCGTTAAAGTGACCTCCACGGGCATGCCGGCGGTCAGCGCCACGCCGTCAAGCTCGGCCACGCTGTCGGGGTCGAGCGTCACCCGCGCCTCGAAATAGTTCGTGCCGGTCTGCGAGTCCTCGAGCAGGTCGGCCGAGACATAGGATACCTCGCCGGTCACGGTGGGCGCGTCGGACCGCTTGAAGGCGGTCAGCCGCACCTTGGCGGGCACGCCCCGATGCAGCGTGTCGATGGCGTCGGGCGGCAGCTTGACCAGCGCCACAAGCTGGTCGTCGCGCGGCAGGATCTCCATCAGGGGCTGGCCCGATCCCAGCACGGCACCCGGCGTCACGGTGTTGATCTCGACCACCTTTCCGGCCTGCGGCGCGCGCAGGTCGAGCCGCGCGCGCACATCTTCCATGGCGCGGATCTGGCTGTCGAGCGCGGCCAGCCGGGTGCGGGCCTCGGTTTCGCTGGTGGCGATCTCGGCCAGCCGCTGCTGGGTCAGCGCGACCAGATCGGACCGCGCGCGGGCGATGTCCTGACGGGCGGCCTCGACCAGCCCCGCGCTTTCGTCGCGGTCGCCCGCGAGCGAGGCGATGGCACGGTCCAGATCCAGCAGGTCGCGCTTGGGCGAGGCGCCGCGGCCGACCAGATCGGCCACCATCCGGCGTTCGTCCTCCCAGAGCTGAACCTGCCGCTCGGCCGCCTTGCGCTGGCCCTCTTTGGCGGCGATCTGGCCTTCAAGCTGGGCGATCTGGCGGTTCAGCGAATCGATCTGGGCGCCATGAGCGCGCTGGCGCGCCTCGAACAGCCGCGTGGTCTCGGCGATCTTGTCGGCGCGGATGCAGGTGTCGCAGGGCGGCGCGGTGGCGGGGTCGAGCGGCCGGTCCTCTTCCTCGGCGCCGAGCCGCCAGAGCGCGAAGCGGGTCGCGTCGCGGTCCGAGCGAAGCTGCGCCAGTTTCTCGTCGGTCTGGGTCGGGTCGAGCCGGGCCACGACCTGACCGGCCTCGACCATGTCGCCCGATTGCACCAGCAGCCCGGCAAGGATGCCGCCCTCCAGATGCTCGACCGTCTTGCGTTCGCTGTCGGCATGCAGGACCCCGTGCGACACCAGCGCGGCGTCGAGCCGGGCGGTCATCGCCCAGCCGGTCAGGGTCAGGCTCAGCGCCAGCGCAACGCCCAGCGCGGCCCAGACCACGGGCCAGTAGGACGGCAGCGGCGGATCTTCCGGATCGAGGCTCAGCACATCGGTCATGACGCGATCTCCCGGCGGCGTCGCGGCGGTTGCGGACGCTGCGGCGTCAGGGCCTGCATCACCTCGTCGCGCGGGCCGAATTGCACCATCGCCCCGTCCTGCAGCCGCAGCAGCCGGTCGGCGCGGTTCAGGATCGACATGCGCTGCGCCACGACGACAACGGTCGCGCCGGCCGCGCGGGCGGTCTCGATGGCGGCGACAAGGGCCGCCTCGCCCTCGGCGTCGAGGTTCGAATTGGGTTCGTCCAGCACGATCAGCCGGGGTGTGCCGATCAGCGCGCGGGCCAGCGCGATGCGCTGGCGCTGGCCGCCGCTCAGCGGGTGGCCGCCGCTGCCCAGAGGCGTCGCATAGCCCTGCGGCAGGCTGCCGATCAGCTCGTGCACCCCGGCGGCGCGGGCGGCGCGCACCACCGCGGCCATGTCGTGATCGCCGAACCGGGCGATGTTGTCGCGCACCGTGCCGGTCAGCAGCGTCGGTTCCTGCGGCAGATACCCCACGGCGCGGCCGAAGCTCTCGCGTTCATGGGCGAAGGTGCTTTGCCCGTCGAGATAAAGCCCCCCGGCGCTGGGCTGGGCGATGCCGACGATCAGCCGCGACAGCGAGGACTTGCCCGCGCCCGAGGGGCCGATCACCCCCATCATCATCCCGCTTTCAAGACTGAAATTGATGTTCTGCAGCACCGGCCGGCTACCGCCCCCGGGGGCGAAGTAGCTCAACCGCTCGGCCACCAGCCGACCCGATTCAATCTCGACCGGGGTCGCGGACCGCGCGGCCACACCGTCGCGGGTGACGCCTTTAAGACGGTCCAGAACGGCGCGCGCCTCAAGCCATTGCTTCCAGCCGGAGGCGGTCTGTTCGAAGGGCAAGAGCAGCCGCCCCGTCAGCACCGTGGCGGCGAAGATCGTCGAGGCCGAGACCCTGTCCTCGATCACCAGATAAGCGGCCGAGCCGATCACCGCGATCTGCAGCACCACGCGCAGGGTCCGGGTCAGCGTCGACAGAAGTCGCGCCAGCTTCGCCCCGCGTTCGGACATCTCGATGGCGCGGTTTTGCGCCGCGCGCCAGCGCCGGGCCAGCGCGGGCAGCATGCCCATGGAAGTGATCAGTTCGGCATGGCGGATCGCCTCGGCGGTCTCGCCATTGACCCGGGCGGTGGCCTGGGTGCCCTCTTTCGAGGGGCCGCGCAGCAAGAGTTCGGTCGCGATGGCCGCGGCCGCCAGCGCCAGCGCGCCGCCAAGCCCGACAAAGCCGTAGACCGGGTGCAACAGAAACAGCGCCAGCAGAAAGACCGGCGCGAAGGCCAGATCGAGCGGCAGCGCCAGCGCCCCCCCGGCCAGGAAGGCGCGCAGTTCCGAGACGTCCTGCATCGCGCCGCTGGCGGCCTGGGGACCTTTGGTCAGGCTCGATTCGATGGCGGCTTCGAAGACCGGCTTGCCCAGCCGCGCGACCGTCCGGTTGGCGAGGATCACGAAGATTCGCTGGCGCATCACGTCCAGCAGGGTCTGGAAGGCCAGAAGCGTCAGCGCGAGGATGGCCAGCGCCGTCAGCGTCTCGACGCTGCCGCTGGACAGCACCCGGGAATAGACCTGGATGGTGAAAAGCGGCAGGCCCAGATGCAGCAGGTTGACGAAAAAGCCGACCGCGCCTGCCGCGACGCCGCCGCGCAGAAGATCGCGCAGCGTCTCGTCGAGACGCCCCGCCGGATCGGCGCGCCGCATCATTCGGCGGCCACCGGTCCGGCGCGCCGGTCGTTCTGGCGGGCCAGAAGCTTGCCGAACAGTTCGGCATGGCGGGCGCCAGCCTCGTCGGCCGTGGTCGGCGGACGGATGCCCGCATGCAGCCGGTCCCAAAGCCGGGGCTGCTGGATCGCCTGGGTCATGGTCTCGGCCAGGCTGTCGGCATTCGAGACCTTGAAATGCAGCCCGTCGACGCCGTGGCGCACCTTTTCGGCCATGCCGCCGATATCCGAAGCGATGATCGGGCGGCCGTGGAAGAAGGATTCCTGGATCACCACGGGGGCGTTTTCCCACCAGGTCGAGGGAATGATCATCCAGTCCGCGTCGCGCATCAGGTCGGGCATCTCGTGGCTCTTGTAGGACCCCCGGAACCGCACCCGGCGCCCGGCCTGACGGAACAGGTCCTTGACCGAGGCCTGGAAATCCTCGGGCTGATGTTCGAGATTGCCGCCATAGACGTTGAGGATGCTGTCGCCCCAGACGGGTTCGGGGATGCGGGTGACCGCGTCGATCAGCACCTTGATACCCTTGAACGGGTTGAGCTGCCCGAAATAGGCAAACCGGTTGCGCCGCCCGCCCGGCGCCAGCGGGCGCAGCGGTGCGGGCGTTCCGGCGTCGAGCCCGTTCTCGATCATCACCAGCTTGTCCTGCGGCAGGCCCCAGTCGGCAAAGCGCGACAGCAGGAAATGCGAGGGGCTGACGAAGGCGTCGACCTCGGCGAAGAAGCTCTTGATGAAGGCCTCGCGCCGCAGCAGGTTCGCGGCCCCGATCTCGGGGAAGCACATGCCGCAATCGGAGGGCGTGGCCTTCAGGCACAGCGCATGGGTCTTGGGCTTGATCATCTGGCCGTGATGGGCGCAGATCGGCAGGTATTCGTGCAGCGTGTAGACGATGGGCACATCGCCCAGCGCCCGGCGGATCGACCGGATCGCCTGCACCCCGAAGCCCATCACATGGTGCATGTTGACGACGTCGGGCTTCAGCTCGGCCAGGAAGCGCTCGAAATGCGCCATCAGCCCGCCAACGTCCTTGGACCCCAGATGGAACCAGTCGAAATCGTTCGACCAGAACAGCGATTCATCGGGCGCGCGGTCCATCGCCATCAGCGGCGTGTCGCGATGCGGCATCACCGGGGCGCCGATGCCCGCGAGGTAATGCGAGGCCCAGCCGGGTTGCTGGCGCAGCCCGCGATGCAGGTTGTAGGAGGCCACCTGCGCCCCCCCGATCGAGAAATCGGGATGCGCATGCGAGATGATGAGGGCCTTCATGTGCGGTCTCCCTTGCTGTCGGCCTTCTGCCCGACGGGTGCCAGATGCGGGCCGCCCGCGCGGCGGCGCTGCAATGCGATCAGCGCGGCATCGACCCGGTCGACCAGCTCGCGCCGGGCCGGATCGCCCTGGGGCGGGGCGGCGTCCAGCATCCAGAATTCGGCCGAGGGGTCGCACCAGGGCCGTGCGCCCGAGCGCGCCAGCCGCAGCGTCAGGTCCTGGCCGATGAACCGGTCGCCCCAGAGCCCGCCGCGGAACCCGCCCGCCTGATCGAGCGCGGCCCGGGCGATCAGCGCGATCTCGGCCGGGATCGCGGCAGCCGGGCGGGGCGCGCCATCGGCGATGCGGTGCCGCTCGAACCCGACCAGCGCGCAGACCGCGCCGCGGGGCGGCGTCGCAGCCTCGCTGCCGCCGAAATAGACCGATCCGTCCTCGTAGCAGAGCATCGGCGAGACGACGGCCGCGCCCGGAAGCCCGGCCGCGCCCGCACGCAGCCGGTCGAGCCAGCCCGGAGATTTGGGCAGGACCGAGGTTTGCCACACCAGGATCTCGGGCGCGTCCGAGGCCGCGGCCCCGGCATCGAGCCGGCCCGCCAGCGTCTCGTGATCGGGCACCAGCACCAGCGCCCCGGTCAGCCCGAAGAAGCGGAACTGATGGTCGAGTTCCTCGGCCAGCCGGGCCGCGCCCTCACGCCCGGCGACCAGGATCAGGTCAAGCTCGGATGCCTCGGGCTGGCCCGCGAGGCAGGCCATGACCGGATGCAGATGGGCCAGATCGGTGACCGGCATGACGGCGGCGACGGTGCGCCCGGCGGGGCCGCCCGCCAGCGGCTGGACCGTCAGGCGGTTTGGCGCGCCGCGCCGGGGCAGGCTGGCGAGGAAGGGCGCCGCGTGGTCCGAGATCAGGCTGCCCAGCGCCGGATCGTGCGGCTGCAGCGCGCTGAAGACCGGATGGGCGGCGCCGGGACCGTCGCAGGGGGTCAGCTCGACCGGCAGGAAGAGGCAGCCGTCGTCCTTCATGACAAGTTCCAGATAGGCTTCGGTGCCGTCCAGCTTTTCGGCCGGGGCCGAAACCGCGCAGACGAAACCGTGCAGCCGTTCGCGCGGGTCGATCAGCCCCTGAAAGCGCGGATCGGGGGCGAAGGCGTCGTTCAGGTCGGGCCGGTCGGTACGGTGCCAGCGGTCATGCAGCGGCGCGTACAGATTGGCCGAGGTCTTCAGGATCACGCGCTCGACCCGGTCCAGGGGATCGAGCAGCCAGCCGGTGACGAAGATCCCGCCCGCGGGCGTGCGCAGGATGCGGTCGATGGCGGCGGTGGTCGGGCCGGGATGTTCGGCAAGCGTGTTCCGCCCGTCGAAGCGCGGCCGGACGATCCGCTTGAAGGGTTCGACCGAGGCGCCCGAGGCCGCCAGCCGGGGCAGCATCGCGCGGACATGCTCGGTGGCGTCGGCGCCGGTGATCGGGGCGGGCGCGTCGGGCACCAGATCGAGCCTGAGAAGCCCGCCTTCGTGTTCGACGAACAGCACCTTGCAGCCGTCGAGCCGCCCGGCCCAGTCCTTGACGAAGATGCAGAAGCCCGCGGCCGGGGCGAGGATGTCGTCGCGGCGGAAGACGGCCGCGACGGCCTCGACGCCCGCGGCCTGACCCAGAAGGCTGAGCGGCCCGGTCAGGCTGCTATGGGCCCAGCCTTGCAGGAAAAGCCCGCCGCAATCGGGGCGCACCACCAGTTCGACAAAGCCGTCGGCCTGCGAGGTCTCGCGCAGAAGATCGGTCTGGAACCGCTGCGCGGCCTCGCTGCCCGAGGCCTCGAACGCCTCGTCGAGAAACTGCACCAGCTCGGCGACCGGCGCGCCGGTCTCGCGCAGATGGGCGGCCAGGGCTGCGGCCTCGGTCGCGACCGAGGCGGGGGTGCCGACCTCTGCGACCGGGGCGCCCGAGGCATCGGTCAGCGCGAAGGGGCCAAGGGTCGCGGCACCCAGCACGGCCAGCCCGTGCCAGCGCCCGTCCGCCTGCCAGAACCGCGCGGCCCAGGCCGGGGCCGCATCGCCCTCGGGCCGCGCCGCCTCGGGCGCGGGGGCGTCCAGATCCGAAAAGCAGTGAATCGCCAGCGCGCCGCCCGGCAGCACGATCGGCCGGGGCTGCAGGATCGCGAGCGGGGCGGCGGATATGTCTTTCAGGGCGGTCATGCGGGCAGAACCTCGGTCAGCCGGGAATAGTGGTCGAGATGCCAGCGGGCGCTGTCCTCCAGCGTCGGCGGCGGGCGCAGGTTGGCCGACAGCCGCGCCCAGAGTGCCGGATCGGCGGCCACGGCCTCCATCCGGTCGGCCAGCGCCACCGGATCGGCGCGCGGCACGTGCAGCCCGTCAATGCCGTCGCGCACCAGCTCTTTCAGCCCGCCCTGGGCGGTGCAGATCACCGGACGCCCGGCGCGCTGCGCCTCGAGCGCGACCAGCGGCGCGTTCTCGTACCAGAGCGACGGGATCACCACCCAGTCGGCCTCGGCCATCAGCCCGTGCACCTGATCGCGGTCATAGGGGCCCAGATGCCGGGCCAGTGGTGCTGCGGCGGCCAGTCCTTCGGCAAAGGCGGCCTCGGCCTCGGGCGCGGGGTGGTTCAGCCGCCCGTGCAGGGCCAGCCGCAGATCGGCGCCCCGCCCGGCCAGATCGGCGGCCGCCGCCAGCAGGACCCCCACGCCCTTGTGCGGCGCGAGATTGCCGAAATAGGCAAAGCGGTTGGGGCGCGGCCGGGCCGTGGTGGCGGGCGGCGCCAGCGGTGCGACCGCATTCGGCAGCACCGCGATCCGTTCGGCGGGCAGGCCCCAGGCGACGAAGCGGTCGCGCAGGTCGCGGCTGGGCGCCAGGATCGCGTCGATCTGATCGAGGATCGCCAGGAGCCGCGCCTTGCGCAGGGCATGCGCCCCGACCGCGATCTGCGGCAGGCACCGGCGGCAGGCATCGGCCGCGGGCCGGGTGCAGAGCCCGCCGTCGCGGCGCAGCATCAACCCGTCGGCCGGGCAGATCGCCTGAAAGTCGTGCAGGGTCAGCACCAGCCGCGCGGCGGGGCGCAGCCGCCGGATCAGCGGCACGATCTCGGCGCCGATCCGGTCGAGCCCGTGCAGGTGCACGATGTCGG
Source organism: Rhodovulum sp. BSW8 (assembly GCF_003314725.1). NCBI lineage: Bacteria > Pseudomonadati > Pseudomonadota > Alphaproteobacteria > Rhodobacterales > Paracoccaceae > Rhodovulum > Rhodovulum sp. BSW8. Next base: position 57,066 of record NZ_QNVX01000002.1, on the reverse strand, counting down.
GTTCGACCGTCTCCAGCACCCGGGCGACCGCGCCGGTCCAGTCGGTGCCGTCCATCCGCCGCATCGAGAAGGCGTCATAGGCCCCGGTCCGCAGCAGAAGATCGCGGCCGATGCCGTGCAGGCTGCCGGGCCGGACCTCGGGATGCGTGAGCGAGGTCGAGGCGGCAAGGAACCGCGCCGAAATGCCCGGCCGGGCGTCAAGTGTGCGGCACAGGTCATGCGCGGCATGTTCGGTGCCGCCATCGGTGAAGGCGGGGTGGTCGTGGCAGATGACAAGGATCTTCACGGCTGCACCTCGGTGGACAGGATCAGGTCTTCGGCATGGCGGACTGCCTCGGGGCGCGGCAGGGGCGCGGCATGGGCGGTGGCGCAAAGCCCGGGATGAAGCGCGATCCGCGCGGCTTCGTCCTGCCGCAGCGCCGCCGCCAGAAGCGCCATGTCGGCGCCGATGCCGGGCACGCGCAGCGGGCTGGCCAGCAGCCGGGCGCGGGCGGCCGCGTTCAGGCCGAGACAGGCCTCGGGCAGAAGCCGTGCCGGGTCGGTCCCGGCGGTCAGCCCGTCGCGCAGCGTGCCGTCATGGTTCATCAGGATCGCGCCGCCAAGTGCCGGGCCGGGCCGGTCGAGATCGGCAACCCAGTTGGCCAGCCAGTCGGCGCCCTCGGGCAGGATGTCCTGCGCCAGCAGGATCGACACCGGCGCCGTCACGGCGGCCAGGATTGCGCGGACCCGCTCGGCCGGCAGCAGATCGCGGCGCGGCAGATCGGCGATCTCGACCCCGATCCCGTGAATCGCATGCAGATCGGCCGCGATCCGGCGCAGCGCCGGCACCGCGTCGGGGTCGCGGTGGTGCAGGATCAGGCCGGTCTCGCTGGCGTCGCCCAGGGTCGCGGCCAGCGCATGGGGATAGTCGAGCGAGCCGTCGAGCGCGACGATCAGGGCGCTGCGTTGCGGCCGCTCGGGCGCCCCGACCGGCAGCAGCTCGGCTGCGATCCGGGGCCGGGCGGGCAGCGCGTCGCCAAGGACAGACGCCAGCACCGGCGCCAGATCGGCGGCGGGCAATGCCTCCAGCACCGGGGGCAGTGTGGCGGGCAGGGCGTCGATCCGCGCGGAGCCTGCACGGGCGCGGTGGCCCGAGCGATAGAGCAGGGACAGCGCGGCCTCTTCGCCCGGCTCGAACCCGGCGATCCCGGGCAGGAAGCCGACCTGCAACCGCCCCAGCCGGGGGTGATGCAGCGGGCGGCCCAGCGGCAGTTCGGCGGTGGCGTCGCCGCTGGCAAGCGCGATCCCGGTCAACAGCCGCCGCGGGTCGGACAGCGCGAGGATGTAGAACAGCCCATGCGGCGTCGCCATCAGTCGTTCGGCGCGGGCGGTGGGGCGATCGGCCTCGGGGCAGGCGATCTCGGCCAGCAGCGCGGCGGCGCTGTCATCGCGTTCGGACAGCCGCGCCAGCCGGTCGCGCATCCGCTGGCGCAGCCGCGGCGTGCGCCGGGCGAGCCAGGGGCCGAGCGGGCGGCCGGGCTGGCGCCGGGCGGGTCCGGCCAGCCGAAGCGGCGCGTCCGACAGCGCAACCAGCGTGCTGTCGACGGGGAGGCCCTGGGGCAGGAAGACATGCAGCAGCCGCCCGGCGGCCGCGCCGGTGCCCGAGGTCTCGACATCGATCTCGAAGCCCGACAGGCGGCGCACCCGCTGGCGGCTGACCACCACCAGATCGGTGAAGCCGTCCGCGGTCAGGCCGCGCGGCAGCAGATAGCTTGCGACCGCCGCGCTTTGTCCCACCGGGCACCAGGCGCGCAAGGGCAGGCTGGCGGGCGTCAGGCTTTCCAGAAGCTGGGCGATCACATCGCGGAAGCCGTCGACCGAGCCCTTGCCGAACAGCGACAGCCCCGTGGTCAGCAAAAGCCGCAACAGCCGCCGCCCGCCATCGGGCGAGAGCCCGGCCATCAGCGCCAGCGGATCGACCAGCGGCGATTGCAGCGCCATCGGGTCGATCTCGGCCAGCGTCTCGCCGTCGCGCAACACCCGCAGCCCGTCGCGGCAAAGCCGCCGCGCGGGCAGGCCCAGCAGCGTGACATGGCGCTGCCCGCCACCGGCGCGGGCCAGCTGGCTGGCGATCTGCGGCAGGCACAGCACGTCGTCGCCGCTGCGCGCCGAGATCGGGCCCTGGCCGTGCCGGGCGTCGTCGGGCGCGTCAGCGGGACTGTCGAAGAACGCGGCCGCGACGGCATCCGACAGCGGAACCACCTGCAGCCGGTGACGGCGGGCAGGCAGGCCGGGGCGGGGGGCGGGTTCGGCAAACTTGGGAAAGGGGGCGATGGCACTCATGGCAGGGGCGCTGGGTCCGGACGTGGGGGGCACAGGGTCAGGCAGGGGTACGGACCGGCCCCGGGGGCCGGTCCGCGTCAGTCGGTTCAGACGACGGTGAAGAACTTCGACGGATCTGCCGCCACGTCGTCGTAGGAGACGCCGTAGAGCATCACGCTGTCGCCCTGGCCGAAGTCGATCAGGGTGTTGGCGCCGCCGATATCCATGGCGTAATCGGCCACGCTCGACGCGTCGGTCAGGGTAACGCCGCCCGGCAGCGAGGCCGAGAACTGCACAAGGTCGCCCTCGGTGAAGTCCATCACCACGTCGCCGCCGCCCGAGAAGACGAACAGGTCGTCGCCCGCCCCGCCGATCAGCACGTCGTCGCCCAGGCCGCCGCTGAGCACGTCGTTCCCGGCTTCGCCGTTCAGGACGTCGTCTCCGTCGCCGCCGAGGATCGTATCGTCCCCGTCGCCGCCCTGCAGCAGATCGCCACCGGCGCCGCCGTCGAGCAGGTCGTCGCCAGCGCCGCCATAAAGCTGGTCGCCGCCGGTGCCGCCGAAGAGCTGGTCGTCGCCCGCCCCGCCGTCGAGAACGTCATCGCCCTCGCCGCCGTAAAGCTTGTCGTCGCCAGCCTCGCCGTAGAGGTAGTCCGAACCTTCGTCGCCGTAGAGCGAGTCATTGCCGGTCCCGCCTTCGAGCAGGTCGTCGCCCTCGCCGCCGTAGAGCTTGTCGTTGCCGGCATCGCCGTGCAGCGCGTCGGCCCCTTCGCCGCCATAGAGCATGTCGTCGCCGGTGCCGCCGTAAAGCTGGTCGTCGCCGGAATCGCCGAACAGCATGTCGGTGCCGTCATTCCCGTGAAGGATGTCCGACCCCGACCCGCCCGAGACGACGTCGTCGCCCGAACCGCCCATCAGCATGTCTTCGCCGCTGCCGCCCGAGAGCTGGTCATTGCCCGAGCCCCCCATCAGCAGGTCGTTGCCCGACCCCCCGTCGAGAACGTCGTCGCCGGCGCCCCCGTTCAGGAAATCGTTGCCTTCCTCACCGAACACGGTGTCGTTCCCGTCCCCGGAAAGGGCCGTATCGTCTCCTGCGCCCGCGGCGATCAGATCCGCGGCGGACGTTCCGTAGACAAAGTCATTGAACGCACCACCTGGAATTGTGGCCATAGGTCCCTCCTTGACGTTTGTGCGCGTGTTTCGACCAAGGCCGTGTTGCCGCAATGCAGCTTACCAAATCCTTAACGGACCTCGGGCGGGGGCCGCGGGACTCGGTCAAAATGTGGTAAAAAGTGGCCGTATTTGTTACTTGTCGGGGGTAAGTCATTGACGACGCTAGGTTAGCGCGGTCACATTCCTTAATGCCCGCCGGTGGGCAGAGCGATTGTGCAATTGCAGCAATTTTCGGGATCGGTGTGGCGGCTGTTCACCTTTTGCCCATTGTCACGCCACAGAGCAGGCAAGATGTGCAACCGCTCTAAGACAACCTGCGGTAGGGGCCGATCCCGGCCCGTCCGGACCGCGCGGCGGGGCGCAGATTCTCTGTCCGCCGGACAGGCGGCCGTCGCGGTCTCGCGGCCGGGAGGGTATTTGCCCCCTCCCGCGCGGCCCCGGCTATAGCAGGAAGTCGGCCTCGGTCAGCAGATGCAGCCCGTCGAGACGGATTTCCAGATCGACCTGCCCGTTGCCGCTGATATCCCCGAGGATCACCGTCGTTCCGGGCAGCGAGACGGTATCGACCCGCAACTCGCCCGCCGTTCCGCTGAAGGCTGCCGCCCCGATCAAGGCGAAGCTCTGGTCGCCTGCCAGACCGCTATCGGCATCGACGCCCGAGAGGTCGATCAGGTCCTCGCCGCTCTGGAAATCGGCGATCACGTCGACGGACGAGCCCCGGCTGTGGCTTGCGTTATTGAAGTCGAACACGTCCGCCCCGGCCATCCCGGTCAAGATGTCGGCACCCGCGCCGCCCTCGATCAGATCGGCCCCGGCCGAACCGGTGATGGTGTCGTTGCCGCCCTTGCCGTCGATCCGGGCCACGCCGCTTAGCGCGACGGAGGAAAAATCCATGACATCGGCGCCGTTCAGCCCCACCAGCGTAAAGCCGGTATGGCCGCCCGACGAGATCGTCTCGATGTCGGTCAGCGTCTCGCCGGTGACCGTCATCGCCACCGAATTCGCGATCGCCAGGATCGTGTCCTGGCCGCTGCCGCCGCGGAAGATGTCGGTCCCGGCACCAGCCGCCACCTGGAAGATGTCGTCGCCCGCGCCGCCCTCCAGACTGTCGGCCCCCTTGCCGCCGATAATGGTATCGGCCCCCGCCGTTCCCAGGATGGTGTCGCTGCCCGATCCGCCGTCGATGGTGCCGATGCCGATCAGGGTGCTGGCCGAAAGGTCGATGAGGTTGCCGGCGGCCGAGCCCAGCAGCCGCACGCCGGTATGGCCGCCGGCATCGACGATCTCGACGCCGGTCAGCCCGGAAAGCCCGATGGTGACGTTGTCCGCCAGGGCAAGGATGCGGTCTGCCGTCCCGCTGCCGCCGTCGATCATGTCATAGCCGTTCGACCCGGCTGCATAGAGGAAGGTGTCGTCGCCCGCCTCGCCGTTCAGCACATCGTCCCAGGCGCCGCCGGTCAGCGTGTCGTTGCCGCTGCCACCGTAGATCAGGTCGTTGCCCGAGCCGCCGTCGATCAAGTCGTTCCCCGCGCTGCCCGACAGCGTGTCATTCGCGCCGCCGCCAGAGATATCGTCATTGCCGTCGCCGCCGAAGATCGTATCGGCTCCGGCGTTCCCCGAAAGGGTGCAGCCTAGGGCGGCGATGCTGGCGTCGATCAGATCGCTGCCGCCGGTGCCGATGACGGTGAAGAGATCCTGTTTGAGGTCGCAGGAGATCGAGGACCCGTCGCTCAGCGTGGCCGTGCTGAGATCGGCCGCAAGGTCGAACGAGACCGCGGTCGCAGTGCGGCCCGTTTCGTCGGCCTCGGAGTAGTCGAGGATCAGGTGATCGGTGCCTCCGGTTCTGGCGATCTGGGCCGATGCGATGCCGATGCGGATGGTATCGTCGCCGTCGGCCAGCGTAATTTTGGCGAATTCGATGCCTCTGATCCCGCCGTTCTGGCTGATGTCGAGATCGTAGTCGATGCCGTAATAGGGGGCGTTGATTCTCAGGTAGTCGTATCCGGCGCCACCATCGATGTCATCCTGCCCCAGCATGGTCAGGATATAGTCATCGCCGTCGCCGCCATCGAGCAGCGGGCTGCCTTCGCCCCCGATCAGCGTATCGTTCCCCGCTCCGCCGTGAAGCTCGCCGTCGCTATCGCCCGAGTCTAGATAGTCGTCGCCGTCGTCGCCCCAGAGTTCCGAGTCCGAGTAGAGATAGCCGTAGATACTGTCATTCCCGGCGCCGCCATGCATGATGTCGTAGTCGGAATAGCCGGTGATTTCGTCGTCTCCATCTCCGCCGTAAAGGACCGAGTGCTCGTACCCGCCCCAGATCCTGTCGTTTCCGGCACCGCCATCGACCGTGCCTCCATCGACATCTCCGAGGAATATGGAATCGTTGCCCGAAGAGCCGATGACTTCGACCTTGCGAAAGCCGTAAATCGTGGTATCCGCGACGCTGCCGTCATCCAGCGCGACGGAAATCTCGCCGTCGCTGAAGTTGATCGACGCGGCGCCGCGGCCGGTCATGTCGGTTCCGGAATAATCGACATGGACCATGCCCTGGCCGTCCATTTCGCCAAGCGCGAACCCTGCATGAACGTCGCGATCCACCCCAGAGAGGTAAAGATCGACGCGCTCGAAGCCGCTCCAGGTCACGCCGGTTCCGGCGCCGGTGGTCAGGTCGATGCTCTGGGCGCCGGACACGCCGAGATTGAGGATCAGCGTATCGGTTCCCGCGCCGCCGGTGACCACGTCACCGGTTCCGGCCCAGACTTCGTCATCGCCAGCCCCGCCGTCGATCAGGTCGGCGCCATCGCCGCCCCAAAGATAGTCGTTGCCCGCCCCGCCCAGCAGGGTGTCGTTGTCATCTCCGCCGGAAAGAAAGTCGTCGCCGGACCCGCCGATCACCATCATCCTCTCGACATTGTCGATGTCGAGATGGACGGAATTGTAGGTCGCGGACCAGCCTCCTGCCGTGAAGGAGCCGCTCAGGCCGAAGCTGAGCGCCGAGGCGTCGATGGTCACGGTGTCGATGCCGCCCAGCGCATCGAAGCTCTGGTCGCTGCCGGAGGGAACGATGGTTGCGGTGTCGTCGCCAGTGGTAAACATCGGAAGGCCCCCATGTCAGTGAAATTCTTGAAAATAAAGGAATGTGCCCATTAAAAGACGCGCTCCCCCGGGGATCGGACCGAGGACAGGCTGGACGCGGACGGACGACTCGTAAAAACAATACAATCTTGATTAAACTTAATTAAGCGCGCCCGCGCATTGCGAGTCAACCTGCAATGGGAGGGAAACGTTTTTGAAATCCGGGGCTTTCGGGCGTTAATGAATGTGAACGGAACCGGCGCCTCGGGCGGCGGCGGAAATTCCTCTTGAGGTCAGGACGATGCCCGGGACTGCGTGGTCGCCGGGGCAGGCTGTGCGGCCGACAGGGCGGCGGGCGACGGGCGATCTGACGCAGGCGGAACGGGTGCGGATGGGGACGGGCGCGTCAGGCACCGAAGGGGGCGGCATAGACCAGCCGCGCCAGCGGCGGGCTGTCGGCCGGGGCGCGCTCGTAAAGCGCGGTCACCTCCAGCGGATAGGGCGAGACAAGGTTTGCGGCCCGGCCCACGGAAAAGCCGAAGCGCGTGTAATAGGCCGGGTCGCCCACCACCACCACCGGCCCCTCGACCACGTCGAGCGCAGCATGGATCAGCCGCCCGCCAAGGCCCAGGCCCTGCGATCCCGGCGCCACCGCGACCGGGGCGAGCGCGTACCAGCCCCTGGGCTCGACCATGTGAACCAGGGCCAGATAGGCGCGGATCTCTTCCTTGTCATTGGCCAGCACCCATTCCCGGGCCATGGCCTTGCCCAGGCGCAACGCCTCGACCAGCCGCGCCTCGTCGGGACGGGCGAAAGCGGCCTCGAGCAGCCGGGCGATTGGGCCGTAATCGGAGGCGGTGGCGGGGCGAATGGTCATGGGGGCGAACCTAGCAAATTCCGGCCCGGCGGACAGTGCCAGACCGGCCGCGCATCTTGACGCAGGCGAAACAGGCCCGTCGGGGGCCGTGGCAGAAACGGAGAAAAGGGGCCGCGCATGGCAGCCCCTTTCCGGTGACCTGACAGGGCCGGTCGGCTTACATCATGCCGCCCATGCCGCCCATGTCGGGCATGCCGCCGCCGGCGGACGCGCCCTTCGGTTCGGGCTTGTCGGCAACCATCGCCTCGGTGGTGATCAGCAGGCCGGCGATCGAGGCCGCATCTTCCAGAGCGGTCCGGGTCACCTTGGCCGGGTCGATCACGCCGAACTTGAACATGTCGCCATATTCTTCGGTCTGGGCGTTGAAGCCGAAGTGGTTGTCGTCGCTTTCGCGGATCTTGCCCGCGACCACGGCGCCGTCGACACCGGCGTTTTCGGCGATCTGACGCAGCGGCGCTTCGAGGGCCTTGCGCACGATGGCGATACCGGCGTGCTGGTCTTCGTTGGAGCCTTCGAGATCGTCGAGCACCTTGGCAGCCTGCACCAGGGCAACGCCGCCGCCGACCACGATGCCTTCCTGCACGGCCGCACGGGTCGCGTTCAGGGCGTCATCGACGCGGTCCTTGCGCTCTTTGACTTCGATTTCGGTCATGCCGCCGACGCGGATGACGGCAACGCCACCGGCCAGCTTCGCGACACGCTCCTGCAGCTTCTCGCGGTCGTAGTCGGACGAGGTTTCCTCGATCTGCTGACGGATCTGGGCCACGCGGGCTTCGATCTCGGCCTTGTCGCCATGGCCGTCGATGATCGTGGTGTCGTCCTTCTTGATCAGGATCTTCTTGGCCTGACCCAGCATGTCGAGCGTCACGTTTTCAAGCTTCATGCCCAGGTCTTCCGAGATCACCTGGCCGCCGGTCAGGATCGCGATGTCCTGCAGCATGGCCTTGCGGCGATCACCGAAGCCCGGAGCTTTCACGGCCGCGATTTTCAGGCCGCCGCGCAGCTTGTTGACCACGAGGGTCGCCAGCGCTTCGCCTTCGACGTCTTCGGCCACGATCAGCAGGGGTTTTTGCGACTGGATCACGGCCTCGAGCAGGGGCACCATCGGCTGCAGCGACGAAAGTTTCTTCTCGTGCAGCAGGATGAAGCAGTCTTCGAGTTCCGCGGTCATCTTGTCGGCGTTGGTCACGAAGTAGGGCGAGAGGTAGCCGCGGTCGAACTGCATGCCTTCGACGACTTCGACTTCGGTGTCCATGCCCTTGTTTTCTTCGACGGTGATCACGCCGTCATTGCCGACCTTCTGCATCGCGTCGGCGATGAAGCGGCCGATATTGGCTTCGCCGTTGGCCGAGATGGTGCCGACCTGGGCAACTTCGTCGGAATCGTTGACCGGACGCGAGGCGGCCTTGATCGCTTCGACGACCTTGGCGGTGGCCATGTCGATGCCACGCTTCAGGTCCATCGGGTTCATGCCGGCGGCAACCGATTTCATGCCTTCGCGCACGATCGCCTGGGCCAGAACGGTGGCGGTGGTGGTGCCGTCGCCGGCCTCGTCATTGGTACGCGAGGCGACTTCTTTCACCATTTGCGCGCCCATGTTCTCGAACTTGTCTTCCAGTTCGATTTCCTTGGCGACGGTGACGCCGTCCTTGGTGATCCGGGGCGCCCCGAAGGATTTGTCGATCACCACGTTGCGGCCTTTCGGGCCCAGGGTGACCTTGACCGCATCGGCGAGGATGTTCACGCCTTTCAGCATGCGGTTGCGAGCGTCGGTGTTGAACTTGACGTCCTTGGCAGCCATGTCGCTTGCTCCTGACTATCTGTTGGTTTCTAGGGGCGATCCGCTCAGGCGATGATGCCGAGGATATCGCTTTCCTTCATGATCAGCAGTTCTTCGCCGTCGATCGTGACTTCGGTGCCCGACCATTTGCCGAAGAGGATGCGGTCGCCAGCCTTGACGCCCATCTCGATCAGTTCGCCCGAATCCTTGCGGGCGCCTTCGCCACAGGCGATCACTTCGCCCTCGGCCGGTTTTTCCTTGGCGCTGTCGGGGATGATCAGGCCGCCCTTGGTCTTCTCATCGCTTTCGACGCGGCGAACGAGAACCCGGTCGTGCAAAGGTTTGAATGCCATGTTCGAACGCTCCTTGGTTCTGGGTGCCGAGGTTTTGTCACTCGCACCCGATGAGTGCTAACGAAGCCGGAGATAGGAAAGCCGCGACAGGCTGTCAAGCGCCACGATCCCGGAAAATCTTTGCCCGCGTGGCGGCCAGGGCGTGGATACGGTCCGGCGGCCGGCTTCGGTGGCCGACCTCGGAGGCGGGCGTCGCGACGGCGCTCCGGGAATGCCGCGGTGCAGAAAGAGCGTGCAGGCACCGGGTGACAAGCGGCACCGCCCCTTCTATAAGGGCGCCGACTTCAGACACCTGCAAATTGGGCGTATCACATGACGATCAAGGTTCTCGGCCACAAGGCCCCCGACACCGATTCCACCGGCTCGCCGCTGATCTGGGCCTGGTACCTTTCCGAGATCAAGGGCAAGGCGGCCGAGGCCAAGCTTCTGGGCGACCCCAATACCGAAGCCAAGTTCGTCCTGACCCGCTGGGGCTTCGAGCAGCCCGAGATCATCGCCGATGTTGCCCCGGGCGAGAATGTCGTCGTGGTCGATACCAACAACGTCGCCGAGCTGCCCTCGAGGATCAACGAGGCGAATGTGATCGCGATCATCGACCACCACCTGCTGCAGGGCGGGTTGAAGACCCGCTCGCCGATCGAGATCACCGTGCGCCCGGTCGCCTGCACCGCCACCATCATGTACGACCTGATGGGCGAGGACGCGGCGAAGATGCCCGACAACATCAAGGGCGCGATGCTGTCCTGCATCCTCAGCGACACGCTGGAATTCCGCTCGCCCACCACCACGCCGGTCGACCAGGCCGTGGCCGAGAAACTGGCCGCTGAACTTGGCGTTTCGATTCCCGACTATGCCGCCGAGATGTTCGCGGCCAAATCCGATGTCTCGGCCTTCTCGGATGCCGAACTGCTGCGGATGGATTCGAAGGAATACGAGATCGCCGGCAAGAAATTCCGCGTCTCGGTGCTGGAAACCACCTCGCCCAAGACCGTGCTCGACCGCAAGGACAGCCTTATGCAGGAGATGACCGGCGTGGCCGAAGAGGACGGCGCCGATCAGGTGCTGCTGTTCGTCGTCGACATCCTCAAGCAGGAAGCGACGCTTCTGGTGCCGAACGATCTGGTCAAGGCGGTGGCCGAGAAGAGCTTTGCCGCCAAGGTCTCGGGCGACACCGTGGTGCTGCCGGGCATCGTCAGCCGCAAGAAGCAGATCATCCCGAACCTGCAACTCTGAACCCCGACACGACCTCCCGGGGGCGCCGCATCCGGCGCCCCTTTGTGCAAGGACGCCCGCCCATGACCCCGATCATCGAGAGCCTCGACGAGGTCTCGTCCCGCTACAAGGCCCTGTTCGTCGACCTCTGGGGCTGCGTGCATAACGGGCGCGAGCCCTTCCCCGAGGCTGTCGCGGCGCTGCAGCGCTATCGCAGCAAGGGCGGCAAGGTGGTGCTGATCACCAATGCGCCGCGCCACCGCAAGGCGGTCGAGGGGCAGCTGGAGGAGATCGGCGTCGCCCGCGACAGCTGGGACACCATCGCCACCTCGGGCGACAGCGCCCGCGCCGCGATGTTTCGCGGTATCGTCGGCAAGCGGATCTATTACATCGGCATCGACTTCGACCTGACCTTCTTCGACCCGATCGGCATCGTCCGCGATCCCGTCGAGATCGAGCGGGTCCCGCTGGAAGAGGCCGAGGGCATCGTCTGCACCGGCCCGTTCGATTCGCATGCCGACCCTGACGAGCTGCGCCCGCAACTGCTTTACGCCAAGCAGAAGGGGCTCAAGCTGCTCTGCGCCAACCCCGATGTGGTGGTCGACCGGGGCGAGACCCGCGAATGGTGCGCGGGCGCCATCGCCGAGCTTTACACCAGAATGGGCGGCGAGAGCCTTTATTTCGGCAAGCCCCAGCCGCCGATCTACGATCTGGCCCGCCAGCGGCTGGCGGAATTCGCCGATGTGGCCGATGCCGACATCCTCTGCATCGGCGACGGCATCCGCACCGACATTGCGGGGGCCATCGGCGAAGATCTCGATTCGCTCTTCATCTCGGGCGGGCTCGCCGCGGCCGAGACCGCGACCCGGCACCAGCCGGATCCCGAGCGGCTTGAGGCCTTTCTGAAACAGCACATGGCCAGCCCGACCTACGCCATCGGCTTCCTGCGCTGACCCAAGGTCGATCCTGTCCTGCCTCTGCGCCCCGGCTCTGTCCGGGGCGCAAGTGTTTGCGGCCCTTTCCATTTCCCTTGCCTTGCCGCGCGTTCCGGCCCAGCATCGGCGGTGTGGGCAGCCCGGTTCGGGTGGACGGAGGTGAAATCGGCGGCGCAAGAAAGTTGCTATTGAGAAGCGAAACGTAACGAAAAATTACCCTCCCGCATTGCAGCATGGGCGCATCTTCGTTATGCTGCAGCGCAACATGATCCACCGGGGGCCGGGAATGCTCGACAACATGCCACGCGGAACGATTTGCATCGAGGATATCGAGATCGGCATGTGCCGCCATCTGCGCAAGCAGGTGACCGACCGCGACATCGAACTGTTTGCCGAGGTCTCGACCGACTGCAACCCAGTGCATCTGGATGACGATTACGCGATGGAGACGATCTTCGAAGGCCGGATCGCCCATGGCATGCTGACCGCCAGCCTGATCTCGGCGGTGATCGGCGAACAGCTTCCGGGCCATGGTACGATCTATCTGGGCCAGAGCCTGAAATTTCTCGCCCCCGTGCGCCCCGGCGACATGGTGCTGGCCGAGGTCGAGGTCACCGGCATCGACCATTCGCGGCGCCGCGTGACCATGGATTGCCGCTGCATCGTGGACGGAAAGCCGGTTTTGAAGGGCGAGGCCGTGGTGCTGGCACCCAGCAAGAAATTCGATTGACGCGGCCCGGCCCCCGGTGCAATCGGGGGCCATGCAGACCTTTGCCTCCTGGACCGGTAACGCGACGGGCGACCGCGGCGCCGCGGCCGCTATCGGCAATTTCGACGGCGTTCATCTTGGCCACCGGGTGGTGATCGAGGGGGCGCGGACCGAGGCCGCGCGCCGCGGCGCGCCGCTGGGCATCCTGACCTTCGAGCCGCATCCGCGCGAATTCTTCGCGCCCGATGCGGCGCCCTTCCGGCTGATGAATGCCGAGGCCCGCGCCAACCGGCTGGCCAAGCTGGGGGTCGATCATCTTTACGAACTGCCGTTCGACGCGCGGCTTGCCGGGCTTTCGCCCGAGGCTTTCGCGCGGCAGGTCATCGTCGACGGTCTGGGGCTGTCGCATGTCGTCGTCGGAGAGGATTTCTGCTTTGGCAAGGGCCGCGCCGGATCCGTCGGGGACCTGGCCAGGTTCGGGGCCGAGATGGGCTTTGGCGTCACCGCCGTGCCGCTTCTGTCGAACCATGTGGGCGAGGTGTCCTCGACCTCGATCCGCCACGCCCTGACCGAGGGCCGCCCGCGCGATGCCGCCGCGATGCTGGGCCATTGGCACCGGATCGAGGGCGAGGTGCTGCATGGCGACGCGCGCGGCCGCGATCTGGGCTTTCCGACCGCCAACATGTCGATCCAGGGGCTGCACCGGCCGCGGTTCGGGGTCTATGCGGTCAGGGTCGACGTGCTGTCGGGGCCGCATCAGGGCACCTATGACGGCGCCGCCTCGATCGGCATCCGTCCGATGTTCGGCGAGAATGTCCCGAATTGCGAAAGCTACCTGTTCGATTTCGAGGGCGATCTTTACGGGACCCATCTGTCCGTCGCCCTGGTCGAATTCCTGCGCGACGAGGCGAAGTTCGACGGGCTCGAGGCGCTGGTCGCGCAGATCGATGCCGATTGCGGGCAGGCCCGGGCGATCCTGACCGGCGACCTGCCGCTTCCCTTCGCGCGGGACTGAGACGGTGGCGCGCCCGCCTCGCAAGCCCGCCCCCGACACGCTGCGCCCGCAGTTCTGGGACCGGGTGGCCCTGAAGGACATGACCCCCGCCGAATGGGAGGCGCTGTGCGACGGCTGCGGCAAATGCTGTCTGAACAAGCTCGAGGATGCCGATACCGGCGAGGTCGTCTTTACCCGGATCGCCTGCCGGCTGCTGGATGACACTACCTGCCGCTGCGCGAATTACCCGATCCGCAAGAGCATCGTGCCCGAATGCGTGGTGCTGTCGCCGAAGACACTGGGCGAGGTCGCCTACTGGATGCCCCTGAGCTGTGCCTATCGGCGGCTCTGGGAGGGCCGCGGGCTGGCCGACTGGCATCCGCTGGTTTCGGGCGATCCCGGCAGCGTGCACGAAGCCGGGATGTCGGTTCAGGGCTGGACCATTCCCGAATTCGATGTTCCGCTTGAGGACTGGGAAGATCACGTCATCGAAGAGGAGCTGTGACAGCCATGCATTTTGCCTCGGACAACACCTCGCCCGTGCCGCCGCAGATCCTGGACGCGCTGATTGCCGCCAATCACGGCTATGCCATGCCCTATGGCGGCGATGCGATCATGGCCGAGGTTCGCACGGCGATCCGCGAGACCTTCGAGGCGCCCGAGGCCGAGGTCTATCTGGTCGCGACCGGCACCGCCGCCAATGCGCTGGCGCTGTCGGTGATCTGCCCGCCCTGGGCCACCGTCTTCTGCCACCGCAACGCCCATATCGAGGAAGACGAATGCGGCGCGCCGGAATTCTATACCGGCGGCGCCAAGCTGACCCTGGTCGAGGGCGCCGATGCCAAGCTGACCCCCGAGGCGCTGCGCGAGGCCATCGCCTTCGCCGCCCGCGGCGGGGTGCATAACGTCCAGCGCGGCGCGGTCTCGATCACCAACGCGACCGAACACGGGACGGTCTATACCGCCGCCGAGGTGTCGGCGCTGTCGGCCGTCGCCGCCGACTACGACCTGCCGGTGCACATGGACGGGGCGCGCTTTGCCAATGCGCTGGTCACGACCGGTGCCACGCCCGCCGAGATCACCTGGAAGGCCGGGATCGACGTGCTGTCCTTCGGCGGCACCAAGAACGGCTGTATGGGGGTCGAGGCGGTGGTGCTGTTCGATCCGGCCCATGCCTGGGAGTTCGAGTTGCGCCGCAAACGGGGCGCGCATCTCTTCTCGAAGCACCGCTATCTGTCGGCGCAGATGGCCGCCTATCTGAAGGACGGGCTCTGGCTGAAGCTTGCGGCGCGGGCCAATGACGCGGCGGCGCGGCTGTCGCAGGGGCTTGCCGCGCTCGACCGGGCCGAGTTGCTGCACCCGACCGAGGCCAATGCCGTCTTTGCCGCCTTCCCGCGCGAGGCGCATCGCCGCGCCCAGGCGGCCGGGGCGCAATATTACCTCTGGCCGATGGACCAGTCGCTGGAGGGCCCCGGCGACGTGCCGCTTGCGGCGCGGCTGGTCTGTTCCTGGTGCACGACCGACGAAGAGGTCGACGCGCTTCTGGCCATCGTCCGGGGCGACTGAGCCGCGCGCCCCGGTCCTTGGTCGGGTCCGGATCTAGAGCTTTCCGGACAGGTGCAGGTCGAGATCGTCAAGCCGGTCCTGACCCCAGAACCGTTCGTCGCCATCGGTGATGTAGAAGGGCGCCCCGAAGACGCCCCTGGCGGTCGCCTCTTCCAGATTGGCGGCATAGGTTTCGGCCCCTGCCAGCAGCCCCCGGTCGGCCAGCGCCGGGTCGAATCCGGCGGCGCCCAGACAGTCGCGGATGACCGCATCTTCGGCCAGATCGCGCTCTTCGGCCCAGCAGGCGCGGGTCAGGCTGTGCACAAGCCCGCCCAGATCGCCGCCGCCCGCGGCCTGTGCGGCGATGATCGCATAGGCGGCGGGCGCCGGGTTGGTCGGAAAATGCGCCGGGGTCAGGGTCAGCGGCAGCCCGGCCTTGGCGGCCTGGCGGCGCAGCTCCTGCAACCTGTAGGCTTTGCGCGACTCGGACCGCTGGGGCAGGGGCGTGCCGCCCGTGCGGGCCAAAAGCGCCATCAGATCAACGGGTTTGTAGGTGATGGTCGCGCCGTAGCGGACGGCGATCCCTTCCAGCCGGGTGCCGGCCAGATACGCGTAGGGCGAGATCACCGTGAAGAAATAGTCGATATGGGCCATCCTGACGCCCCCTCCCTCTCAAGGTTTTCAAGACCGTACCTCGGTGCTAAGCGCTGTCAACGTATCGTTACACGCGCGAATCGGCCGCCGCCGGAGACATCCCCATGCACAATATCCACGAACCGAAACTGATTTCGGGCAATGCCAACCGTCCGCTTGCCTCTGCCATCGCCCGGCGGATGTCGATGCATCGGGGCATCAATGTCGATCTGGTCGATGCCCGGGTCGAGCGCTTCAACGATCAGGAGATCTTCGTCGAGGTCTACGAGAATGTCCGCGGAGAGGACATGTTCGTGATCCAGCCGACCTCGAACCCGGCGAATGACAACCTGATGGAGCTGATGATCATGGCCGACGCGCTGCGCCGGTCCTCGGCCGCGCGCATCACCGCCGTGATCCCCTATTTCGGCTATGCCCGCCAGGACCGCCGCACCAAGGCCCGCACCCCGATCAGCGCCAAGCTGGTCGCGAACCTGCTGACCGAATCCGGCATCGAGCGGGTGCTGACCATGGATCTGCATGCGGCCCAGATTCAGGGCTTTTTCGACATCCCGGTCGACAACCTCTATGCCTCGCCGATCTTCGCGCTGGACATCGCGCATGAATTCAACGGTCTCGCCCCGCAGATCACCGTGGTTTCGCCCGACGTGGGTGGCGTGACCCGCGCCCGCGAGCTGGCGCAACGGATCGGGTCGGGGCTGGCCATCGTCGACAAGCGCCGGGTGCGTCCGGGCGAGGTGGCCGAGATGACCGTGATCGGCGATGTCGAGGGCCAGATCTGCTTCATCGTCGACGACATCTGCGACACCGCCGGAACGCTCTGCAAGGCCGCCGACAAGCTGATCGAGGCGGGCGCCAAGGAAGTGCATGCCTATATCACCCATGGCGTACTGTCCGGCCCCGCGGTCGAGCGGATCCGCAATTCGCAGCTGAAATCGGTGGTGGTGACGGATTCCATCCAGCCGACCGATGCCATCCTTGCGACGCCGAATATCCGTATCGTGCCGACCGCGCCGCTGTTCGCCCAGGCGATCATGAACATCTGGCAGGGCACCAGCGTGTCCTCGCTCTTCGAACACGAGACGCTTGCGCCGATCTACGAGGGGCTCTACGCGCCGCGGCGGGTCTGATCCGACGGGCCAGAGGGCCGAGGCGCCCCGACGACGGCTGGCGGCGGACGATCCGGCGCTGGTCGGCGCCGCGGCATCTTATCTGCCGAAGCTTTGCCGATATGGACGGGCGCATCGCCCCGGCAAGCTCGCTGCAAGGGTCCGGCCTGGCCTCTATCGCTGCGAACTGCGCGTCGGGCGAGGGCCATGCCCGTCGGCGGGTTGGTCTGGCCGGGACACGCCTCCGGGCACTGGGTCCGCCCCGTCGGGAATTGTGCAGACCCGGGTCGAACTGACCGAAAACCACCGCCTCTTCGCCGGCATCGGGTTCCGGACGGTCGGCAATCGGGCCCATCCGGGCCATGACCGCCCGACCTCGATCACGACGCACCGGTCCGTCACCTGAGCGTCGGTCCCCGGACTGGCCGGGCGTTCAGGCCCGGTCGGCGACATCCTCGGGTGCGTCGGCCGGGGCGATCGAGCTGTCTGCCTGCGTTTCCCCTCGGGCCGGACGCTGGGTGGCCGGGTCGGTGGCGCGGCGATGGGCCGTTCGTGACAGCAGGGCGGTGTCAAGCTCGCCGTTCAGCTCGCGGGCGCGGCGCAGGTAGCCCTCGTTCTTTTCGGCGGACACGCCGGGCTGCCACAGATCGGCCAGTTCCCGCACCATCCGCCGGTCGAAGTCGTAATAGGCGCTTTCACGCTCGCGCGCCTCGGTCGTGCTGAGCCCCATCGCCTCCAGCGAATAGCGCGCGACCCGCAGCGAACTGTCGAAGAGTTCGCGCACGATCTTGTCGGCCCCGGCGCGGTACAGCTCGTAGGCATGGGCCCGGTCGCGGGCACGCGCGATGATCGTCAGATCGGGCCGCACCCGCCGGGCGAAGATCACCACCCGCGTCGTCGCCGCCGGATCGTCCAGCGCCACCACGAAGACCTGCGCGGTGCCCAGCCCGGCCGCCATCAGCGTCTCGGGGCGGGTCGGGTTGCCGAAGAAGCCCTTGATGCCGAACTTGCGCATCAGGTTGATGGTGGCCAGATCGTCGTCGAGCATGGTCGCGCGAAAGCCCGACATCTGCAGCATGCGCTGGACCACCTGCCCGAACCGGCCGATCCCGGCGATCAGGATCGGGTTGCGTTCGTCGATTTCGTCGGGGGCATGGTCGGGGCCGATCCCGGCCACCGCAAGCCGCCGCGACACCATCTCGTAGACGAAGAAAAAGAGCGGGGTCATCAGCATCGTCAGCGCGATCACCAGCAAAAGCGTCTGGGTCAGGCGTTCGGACAGCACGTCCTGCTGGACGGCGAGCCCGAGGATCACGAAGCCGAATTCGCCGGCCTGGGCCAGACCGAGGGTAAAGAGCCAGCGATCCCGCCCCTTCAGCCGGAAAAGCCGGCCCAATGCGGCCAGCACCAGCCCCTTGATCACCATCACGCCCAGCGCCAGCCCGAATATTCCCAGCGGGTCGGCCAGCAGCACCTGAAAGTCGATGCCCGCGCCGACGGTGATGAAGAACAGCCCCAGCAGCAGACCCTTGAACGGCTCGATATTGCCTTCAAGATCGTGGCGGAACTCGGAATCGGCCAGCACCACGCCCGCAAGGAAGGTGCCAAGCGCGGGCGAAAGACCGACCATCCCCATCAGGACCGCGATGCCGATCACCAGCAGCAGCGCGAGCGCCGTGTACATCTCGCGCAGATGCGCCATGCTGACGAAACGGAAGACCGGCCGGATCAGGTAATGCCCGGCCAGGATCACCACCGCGACCGCGCCCAGCGTCACCAGAGCCACGCCCCAGCCCGGCAGCCCGGCCACCAGCGACAGGTGCTCGGCGCCATGGGGCGGCTGGGCGGCCTCCAGGGCCGGGCGCACGACCGACCCGTCGGGGGCGATCCGGGCCTTGGGCGCGGCCACCAGCAGCGGCAGCGCGACCAGCATCGGGATCACCGCGATGTCCTGGGCCAGCAGCACCGAAAAGCTCGCCCGCCCGCCATTGGTCGGCATCAGCCCCTTTTCGCTCAGGGTCTGCAGCACGATGGCAGTCGAGGACAGCGCAAAGACCAGCCCCACTGCCAGCGCCTGTTCCCAGCCGAGCCCCAGCGCCGGGATGGCCGCGGCCATGATCGCCAGCGTCGTCAGCGTGACCTGCAGGCCGCCCAGCCCGACCAGCCGGGTGCGCATCCGCCAAAGCACCTTCGGTTCCAGCTCGAGCCCGATCAGGAACAGCATCAGCACCACGCCGAATTCCGCGACATGGCGGATATCCTCGACCTGGGCCCCGACCAGCGCCAGCGCCGGGCCGATGGCGATGCCGGCCGCGAGATAGCCCAAAACCGATCCCAGCCCGAGCCGCGCGGCAAGGGGCACGGCGATCACCGCCGCGGCGAGGCAGATCAGGGCGGGAAGCAGGAAACTATCCATTTCTGGAGGGGTCCGGGCGTCAGAAGGGCGATGTCGTCAAAGCATAGGGGGCAGGTGTGCATCCCCCAAGCGGGGTTTGCACCAGGGATCGCGGAAATCGCGTGGATCAGCCGCCCGGCAGGTCCAGCACGATGTTGCGGCCGTGCTTGACATAGCGCAGCTGGGTTTCGCCGATGGCGGCGACCTGTCCGCCGTCGATGCTGTCGCCGACCTTGACCTTGACGAAGCGGCCGGACGGCAGCCGCAGCAGGGCGCGGCGGTCGGCCGACGAGCCGAAGACGCCGATCAGGTTCAGATCGCGCAGGTTGATCGCGTCGGGCAGGGTGGCCTGCTTGGCGACCGAGGCGGTGGTGGGTACCGAAGGGGCGACAGCGGCCGCCGCCGCCGGGACGGCGGGCGCCGCGGCAACGGCGCGCTCTTCGAAATCCGACGGCCGCGAGGCCGGACGCAACGAGGCGACCAGCGCGTTCTCCGGCAGGTCGGCCGAGGCCTCGGCCTCGCCTTCGCCATCGGCAAGATCCTCGAGCGCGGCGGTGACAGCGGCATCGGTGTCGAGCGAGGGCGCATCCGGGACCGGCGCCAGATCGCCGGGCCGGGCACGCGGATGAAGGCCCGGCGCCTCTGCCTCTGCGGGGGGCTCTGTCCGGGCCAGAAGCGTCTCTGGACGGGCGCGGGGAAGCCGTCCGGCCAGCCGCGCGGCCGCCGCCGGATCGGCCGGAATCACGGAAGGCGTCGCCTCCGCGGGCGGCGCGGCCGCCGGGGCAGCATCTGTGCCCGGGCGCGCTGGCGGGCGCGGCGTCGGGGACCCGGCAGAAACGGCGATCTCGACCTCGGGTGCCGTCTCGGCGGTCTGGGGGATGGCGGCGTCGCGGTCGGCCTCGGACGCCTGATCCGAGAGCGCCTCCCCTGGGGCGGCGGCGTCCGGGGCCGGGGTGTCGGGAGCCGTATCGGGACCGGTCTCGGGCGCTGCGTCGGCGGGACGGCCAGGCGGCGTGACCTCGGGGCGCGCGTCATAGACCGGCACCCCTTCGGTGGTGATCTCGGCGCCTGCGGCGGTATCGCCGGGCGCGGGCACCGCGACCGGTTCGGGATCCGGCACCAGCCCGTCGGGCCGTGCGGGCGGCACCACGACGGGCGCCCCGGCATGCACGGTGACGCCTTCGGGGGTCAGCGCGCCTTCGGGCGTCGCCTCGACAAGTCCGCGCTCGTCCAGCTCGAAGGTCTGGTCGGGTCCCGGCGGGTCGGATTGCATCGGCAGCGCCTGATCGACCGCCCGCGCGATCTGCGGATCGGGCAGGTCTTCGGCTTCGGGCGGGCGGGGCGCCGGGTCGATCCCGGCGACGAAAAGATCCTCGATCCGGTCCTGCGAGGGGGCGCCCAACGGATCGGGCGCGCGCTGCCAGATCCCGGTGCTGGCATAGGCCTCGAGCGCCTCGGCGGCCGTCAGCGGCGCCGGAACCAGCGACTCGGTCGGCGGCGGCGCCTCGGGTGGGGCGGCGGGCGCGGCGGTGGCTTCATCGGCTGTTCCGGCCGTGTCGGGGGAAGGGGCCGCGCGCGCATCGGTATCGCGCAGGCCTTCCGGGACGGGCTCGAGCCCGTCGTCCGGCGAGAAGCTGTCATCCTCGTCCGCACCGATATCGGGACCGGTACCATCCGGCGCCTGCGATGCCGCCCTGCCGCCGTCGGGTCCGGTCGGCAGGGTCTCGGAGGCGGGCGACAGTTCGGGCGTGGAGGGCGGCGCATTCTCGCCGCGGGTCAGGAACAAAGCGCCGAGGCCCAGCGTGGCCACCAACGCCAGCCCGGCGCCGCCCAGCTTGAGCATCTGTCCCAGCTCCGGCCCGGCGGACGGGCGCTCGGCCGCGCGCAGGTCAAGCCCGCTGACCGGCCGAGGTGCCGCTGCGCCCGGCGCCGCAACGCGCCTTTGGGGGGGGGGCCGAAACGCGGGCGCCGGGGATGCCGGACGCTGTGCGGGGGCCGTGACAATGGGGCTTGCAGCGGCGGGAGGCGCTACTGCCGGGGCCGTGATCTCGGGTGCCGGGCGCCGGTCCGGCGCGGGGAGCCGGACATCGGCATGGACCGGTGCGGCCGGGTCCGGCGGCGACGCGGGGGCCGCGTTTGCCGACTGGGGGGCTGGGGGGCGCTCGGCTGTTTCGGCCGCTGCTGGGAGGTCGGGCCCAATCGCGGCCGCCGCGGCTTCGGTCCGCGCGGGGGCGGCGGCGAGAGCCGTCGGGACTATCGCCGACTGGGGCGCCCTTGCGGGCTTTTCTGCTTCGACGGGCGGGGGCGCCTTGCGGCGCGGCGCGGTCTCGGCCTTCGGAGCCTTCTGGGGCGCGCGTTCGGGTTCGGCGCGCTCGCCCCCGGCCAGCAGCGAGGCGGCTGCGGCGGTCGGCCCGAAGAAGGCCTCGCCCTCGAATTTCGAGGCGGGCGGTCGGGCGACGAAACAGACCGGGTCGAACTGATGCGCCCGGGCAAAGGCCTCGGCCTCGGCCAGGGTTTCGCGCGCGACCACGGCCAGACGCGCGCTGCCTGCCGTCTCCTGCCAGTCGAAGATCAGGTCGGTCACCGCATAGGGGGTCAGCCCGTCCAGCCCGCGCAGCAGGCTCGCGCGCTTCTCGGCGCGGCTGTCGCCCTCCAGAGCAAGCGTCGTGTACAGCACCTGACTGTCGGGCAGCACCAGCTTGACCAGCGGCCGCCCGTCGGCAAGGTTTCCGGCCGTGGCGCGCAGCAGCCGCAGCGTCTCGGCCAGCCCCGGGTCGTGCAGGGACACTTCGCCAAGCGACCGCCAGCCGCCCTTGGCCCGGTGCTGAAGTCCGATCCCGTCCTCGGAGAGCGTCAGCGCGAAATCTGGTTTCATTGCGGCTCTCTACACCGGTTATGCCCCGGGTCCATAGCTCGATCCCGCGGACTATAGCAGGAAACCGCCGACTGGCAGAAGGGGGGACGGCACAGCGTGACCGCCTGCGACTTGCCGCAGTCCGGCCAAGCGCCACCTAAGGACGACCGAAAGAACAAGGAGAGTTTTCATGCGTCTTGCCCCCCTTGCCCTGCTGGTCGCGGTGCTGGCGGTCCCGGTGGCCTCTGCTGCCGCGCCCGAACTGCGCGTGACCGGCACCGGCACCGCCACCGCAGCGCCCGATATGGCGACGATCCGGCTGGGCGTGAGCCATGAGGCCCGCACCGCGTCCGAGGCGATGGACCGGGTGTCGGCCGATCTGACCGACGTGCTGTCCGAACTGCGCGCGGCCGGGCTTGAAGACCGCGACATCCAGACCTCGGGGCTCAGCCTTTCGCCGGTCTGGACCGACTATTCCAGCGGGTCCGACCGCAAGATTACCGGCTACAGCGCCTCGAACGGCGTCACCGTGCGGGTGCGGGCGCTGGACGGGCTCGGGCCGCTGCTCGACACGGTGATCGGCCAGGGCGCCAACACGCTCGACAGCCTCAGCTTCGGGTTGCAGGAGCCCGGCCCGGTTCTCGATGAGGCCCGCCGCGCCGCGGTGGCCGAGGCGATGCGCAAGGCCAGGCTGTTCGCCGAGGCCTCGGGGCAGGGGCTCGGCCCGCTGGTTTCGCTGAGCGAGGAGGGCGCCGAGGCGCCGGTGCCGATGAAGATGGCGGCGCGGGCGCTGGGCGAGTCGATGCCGATGGCCGCGGGCGAACTGGAGCTGGATGCCACTGTCACCATGGTCTTCGAGCTGACCGACGCCGAATAGGCCCATGCAACAAGGCCGCGCCCCCGTGGGGATGCGGCCCATTCGTCAGATCTGCGCCAGCGCCTGGTCGAGATCGGCGATCAGGTCGTCGGCATCCTCGATCCCGATCGAGACGCGCACCACATCGGGATTGGCGCCTGCGGCGATCTGCTGCTCTTCGGTCAGCTGCGCGTGGGTGGTCGAGGCCGAATGGATCACCAGCGACCGGGTATCGCCCAGGTTCGCCACATGGCTGAACAGCCGCACCGCATCGACGAACCTGACGCAGGCGTCATAGCCGTCCTTCAGCGCGAAGGTGAACAGCCCGCCGGTGCCCTTGGGACAGATCCGTTTCGCACGCTGGGCATAGGGCGAGGACGGCAGCCCGGCATAGGTGACGCGGGCCACCTTGGGATGGTTTTCCAGCCAGCCCGCGACCTTGACCGCGTTGGCGCAGTGCCGCTCCATCCGCAGGCTCAGGGTCTCGATGCCCATCAGCGTGTAATGCGCGCCCTGCGGGTTCATCGTCATCCCCAGATCGCGCAGACCGATGGCGATCGAATGGAAGGTGAAGGCCGCGGGGCCGAAGGTTTCGTGGAATTTCAGGCCGTGATAGGCGGGCTCGGGCTGGGAGAGCGACGGGAACTTGTCGCTGGCCGACCAGTCGAACTTGCCGGAATCGACCACCACGCCGCCGGTCACGGTACCGTTGCCGGTCAGATACTTGGTGGCCGAATGCACGACCAGTGTCGCGCCATGTTCGATCGGGCGGCAGAGATAGGGCGTGGCCGAGGTATTGTCGACGATCAGCGGAACCCCGGCCGCGTCGGCAACCTTGGCCACAGCGTCAAGATCGGTGACATAGCCGCCCGGATTGGCGACCGACTCGCAGAAGACCGCACGGGTGTCGTCGTCGATGGCGGCCTTGACCGCGTCGAGATCGTCGAAATCGACGAATTTCGCCGACCAGCCGAACCGCTTGATGGTCTGGCTGAACTGGGTGACCGTTCCGCCGTAAAGCCGGGTCGACGCGACCACGTTCCGCCCCGGCCCCATCAGCGGGAAAAGCGCCATGATCTGCGCCGCATGGCCCGAAGAACAGCAGACCGCGCCCGCGCCGCCTTCCAGCGCTGCCACCCGTTCGGCCAGAACCTGCACCGTGGGGTTGGTCAGCCGCGAATAGATGAAGCCCACCTCCTTCAACCCGAACAGCGCCGCCGCATGCGCGGCATCGCGAAAGACATAGGAGGTGGTCTGATAGATCGGCACCTGGCGTGCGCCGGTGGCCGGGTCGGGCTTGGCCCCGGCATGGATCTGCAACGTGTCGAACCCGTACGGACGTTCTTGGCTCATCGGATCGGAACTCCCCTGTTCCCGGTTTTTCGAAGCATTAGGCCATCGCCTTACACCGGGCAACACGAGCCGCCTGAAAAGAACACCCGTCCCGCGCGTACCCGTGCCCGGCAAACGCCCTTCCCGCGGGCCTTGCCCGCGCGCACCCCCGTCCTTCTTCCTGGCCCAAATACCCCGGCGCTGTCCTCACGACGTGCCAGGATGCCGAAGCCGCTCGCTCAGGTCGCGCTCGGCCGGACCCAGCACGCCTGCGGCGCGACCGGCGCGCCGTCCTCGGATTCCCTGCAGCGCCAGGGCCGCCATGGCCGGGTCGCTTTGCCGCGCAGGGAAATGGGGGCCGCGGCTGCCAACACCAGGTGACATCGCCGTCGAGCCCGTTCCGCCGGGACCCGGGCCGCCCGCCGTCCTCGGCATGGACCGCCGGCGGCAAGGCGACCTGATTGCGCCGGGGGGGCGAGCGGCTGGAAGACCAGATCGTGCAGGCGGCGAAGAACCGGCCCGTTTTGAAACAGAGAGAGCGCCGCAAGTGATCGACAGGCCGGTCAATGCCGAGTGAACGGCCGAAGTCGCGCCCGCAGCGCGCATGAAGCGTTCGCCAGATCGCTTGGGAGCCTGGGCCGTAAAGCGAGGGCACCGGCCAGATCCCCTTGCACTGCTGCGATGGCGAGGGCCGCGCGACATCGTTGGTCAGCGACAAGCGCACGCTCCTGACCAGCGGGGCGCTCTTGGCGAAGAGGGTCGGCTCGCCTTCGGGCAGCGCCAGCAACGCCTCGATCGTGTCGCCTTGCGGACAGGCGGCGCCGAAGACGCAGGCCTGAAGAGGGGGGGAGCAATCCTCGGATCCTCGGCCCAAGCGGGCCGGGGGGCGGTTCTGCCACGAACGGCTCCCCGGCAAAGTCCGGATCCGCGGTGCGCAACGGGGCCGCGAACAGCAGGGCTTTGCAGGTCAGCGGCCCGGCCTGGCCCAGCACGGCGATATTGACCGCGGGCAGCCTTCGCCTCGGTCAGGCCGTCCCCCGGCGCGATGCCGGCATGGGGCGCGGCGGGGCGGGCCGAAACGGAAACGCGCCGCCCGTGACGGGGCGGCGCGTCTGTCTTGCGTTCTGCCGGGCCTCAGCGACCGGCGATCAGGCCCATCTGTTCGAGCTTGAGGATCACCTGCTGGGCGCAATTGTCGACGTCGATCCCGGTGGTGTCGACCCGAAGCTCGGGCGTCTCGGGCGCCTCGTAAGGGTCCGAGATACCGGTGAATTCCTTGATCTTGCCTTCGCGGGCGAGCTTGTAGAGCCCCTTGCGGTCGCGCTTCTCGCATTCCTCCAGCGGGGTGGCCACATGCACCTCGCAGAAGGCGCCATAGGCCTCGATCATCTCGCGCACCCCGCGCCGGGTCGCCGAATAGGGCGCGATCGGCGCGCAGATGGCGATGCCGCCATTCTTGGTGATCTCGGAGGCGACATAGCCGATCCGGCGGATGTTGATGTCGCGATGTTCCTTCGAGAAGCCCAGTTCCGAGGACAGGTGCTTGCGCACCACGTCGCCATCCAGAAGCGTCACCGGACGGCCGCCCATCTCCATCAGCTTGACCATCACCGCGTTGGCGATGGTCGACTTGCCGGACCCCGAAAGCCCGGTGAAGAACACGGTAAAGCCTTGTTTCGACCGCGCGGGGCGGGTCTTGCGCAGCTCGGACACGACCTCGGGGAAGGAGAACCATTCCGGGATCTCCAGCCCCTCGGCCAGACGGCGCCGCAGTTCCGTGCCCGAGATGTTCAGAACGGTCACGCCGTCCTCGATCTCGTCGGCGGGTTCGTACTGGGCGCGCTCCTGCACATAGACCATGTGGCGGAAATCGACCATCTCGATGCCGATCTCGTCCTGGTGCTGGCGGAACAGCTCCTGCGCGTCATAGGGGCCGTAGAAATCCTCGCCGGCCGAGTTCTTGCCCGGGCCGGCATGGTCGCGGCCGACGATGAAATGGGTGCAGCCGTGGTTCTTGCGGATCAGCCCGTGCCAGACCGCCTCGCGCGGACCGGCCATCCGCATCGCGAGGTTCAGAAGGCTCATCGTGGTGGTGGCCTGCGGGTACTTGTCCAGCACCGCCTCGTAGCAGCGGACCCGGGTGAAGTGATCGACATCGCCGGGTTTCGTCATGCCGACGACCGGATGGATCAGCAGGTTCGCCTGGGCCTCGCGGGCGGCGCGGAAGGTCAGTTCCTGGTGGGCGCGGTGCAGCGGGTTCCGGGTCTGGAACGCCACGATCCGGCGCCAGCCCAGCTTGCGGAAATAGGCGCGCAGCTCGTTCGGGGTGTCGCGGCGGGCGCGGAAATCGTAATGCACGGGGGGCTGGATGCCGGTGACCGGGCCGCCCAGATAGATCCGGCCCGCGGTATGGTGCAGGTAATAGACCGCCGGATGCGCCAGATCGTCGGCGCCGAAGACCTTTTCCGCTTCGCGATGCTTGTCGGGTTCCCAGCGCGAGGTCACGGTCATGGTGCCGAGGATCACGCCTTCCTGGTCGCGCAGCGCGATGTCCTGCCCGATCTCGATCTTGTCGGCGAACTCGGTCGAGACGTCGAGCGTGATCGGCATCGGCCAGAGCGTGCCGTCCTCGAGCCGCATCCGTTCGACCACGCTGTCGTAATCGGCCTGATCGAGAAAGCCCTTCAGCGGGTTGAACCCGCCATTCATCAGAAGTTCCAGATCGCAGATCTGGCGCGGCGTCAGATCCCAGCTGGGCAGGTCGCCCGCTTCGACCTTCAGCTTCTGGGCGCTTTCATACGAGACATAAAGTTCGGGGATCGGAGCGAGATTTGAAATCGACATAACTGGACCTGGAGAATCATGCGGAATGCGCGGCAGGGCGGGCCGTGGCCCGGGTCGGGTGCGGCTTATCCCGCAACCCGCGCGCGTTGCAAGCCATTGCCCCGGGAATCTCCCAAAAAGGTTAGGCACGCCGCATTTTCGACAGTATATGCGTTTTTTTCCGCAGATTGGCAGTGCCCGGGAAACAGGGTCTTGTCGGCGCCGTCCATCGCGGAACAGTCGTGCCGGGACGGCGTGGCGGTTCAGGGCTCGGTCGACAGTTCGGGCATCCGTTCGGGCCAGGGGCGGGCCTCTCCTGCGGGCGCCACCAGAGGGGGCGCCGGGTCGAACAGCACCAGATGGGTCAGCTCGGGTCGGCTGCGCGACGGGTACAGCATGCCCTGAGCGTTGCGGGCGCGCGCGGCGTCGGAAAAGGCCCAGGTGGGCGAGGGGCTGCCAAGGGCGCGGATATCCTGCCACACGACCGAGGCCCGGGTCGGATCGGGCAGGGCGCGCAAATCGACCAGCCGCTCGGCCGAGACCGAAAGCGGCTGGATCATCCGCGCGGCGGCACCGGGCCCAAGATAGCGGGCGATGGCCACGCCCGCGCCCTCGGGCGTAAGCGAGGCGTAAAGCACGGCCTGACCCGAATGGTGGAACCGCCCCTCGGGGCTCTGGACCGGGGCGCAGGGCGCGGCCGCCCGCTCGGCGGGCAGGATCCGCCAGACGATACCCTTGAACGCGATCACGCCTCCTGCGGAACCTCCGCGCCATGGCCAAGCGGCAGGGTCATGTCCTTGCCCTCGTCGAGCCCGGCTTCGGCAAGGAAGCGTTCGGCCTCCAGCGCCGCCATGCAGCCCATGCCAGCCGAGGTCACCGCCTGACGGTACTTGTGGTCGGTCAGATCGCCCGCGGCGAAGACGCCCGGGATCGAGGTGGCGGTCGAGTCGGGCCTGGTCACCACATAGCCGCCCATGTGGGTTTCAAGCTGATCCTTCACCAGCTCGGAGGCAGGGGCGTGGCCGATGGCGATGAAGACGCCCTTGCAGGCGATCTCGCGGGTCTCGCCGGTCTCGACATGTCTGACCCGGATGCCCTCGACGCCCAGCGGCGTCTCGCTGCCCAGAACCTCGTCGAGATTGTGGTCCCACAGGACCTCGACCTTGGGATTGTTGAACAGCCGTTTCTGCAGAACCTTTTCGGCGCGCAGCGAGTCGCGGCGGTGGATCAGCGTGACTTTCGAGGCGAAATTGGTCAGGAACAGCGCTTCTTCCACGGCCGCATTGCCGCCGCCGATCACCGCAACCTCCTGGCCGCGATAGAAGAAACCGTCGCAGGTGGCGCAGGCCGAGACGCCGAAGCCCTTGAATTTCTCTTCGGAGGGCAGGCCCAGCCATTTCGCCTGGGCGCCGGTCGCGAGGATCACCGCGTCGCAGGTGTAGGTGGTGCCGCTGTCGGCAAAGGCGGTGAAGGGCCGTTTCGACAGATCGAGCCGCGAGATGTAGTCGGACACGATCTCGGCGCCCATGGCGCGGGCATGGGCTTCCATCTTGACCATCAGATCGGGGCCCTGGATCTCGGTCTCGCCGGGCCAGTTCTCGACCTCGGTGGTGATGGTCAGTTGGCCGCCGGGCTGGATGCCCTGGATCAGCACCGGGTCCAGCATTGCGCGCGAGGCATAGACGGCGGCGGTATAGCCCGCCGGGCCCGACCCGATGATCAGCACGCGGACATGTCTTTGCTTGGTCACTTGCAGATACCTTTCTGATGCCCGGACGTTTATAAATGGGGCCATGGGGGATGGCAAACGTGGCTTCGGGCCGGGCTTTGCGCAAGTGGGGGAAGGATTTTCGATGGATCGAGTTATTATGGCGATCGCCCTGGCATTGGCCGCGGCACCTGCGGCACGGGCTCAGGACGCCGCGGGCGGGGATACCGGGGATACCGCTCAACAGACCGTTTCCGTGACGATGCCCGAGCATTGCGCGGTTCTGGACAGTTCCCGGATCATCTCGGTGGTGGTCTGCGACGGTCCGCGCGACGAGGCCACCTTTGCCGAGGCGGGCCGGGCAGCCTGCGGCGCGCGGCGGCCCTGCGGGGCCTGGATCTGGCCCTCGCGCGATGTCGCTCCGGCAACGGCGCCAGCCAACCATGACGGGCTGACCCAGGCCGAGGTGGTGTCGTCCCAAGGCGTCTGGGTCGCCG
This sequence comes from Rhodovulum sp. BSW8, assembly GCF_003314725.1. Classification (NCBI taxonomy): domain Bacteria; kingdom Pseudomonadati; phylum Pseudomonadota; class Alphaproteobacteria; order Rhodobacterales; family Paracoccaceae; genus Rhodovulum; species Rhodovulum sp. BSW8. Next base: position 27,885 of record NZ_QNVX01000002.1, on the reverse strand, counting down.
AGCGCGAGCTTTTCGTCCGGATCGAACGGGCCGAGTGACGGTCGCCTGCGGACCGGACCGAAGAAAGGAAAGGCCCGCGCGGTGACGCGGGCCTTCCGATGTTGCGTTCAGGCCGTTCGGCCCCGCCCCGGTTGCGGGACGGGCCGACGGCTGTCTCAGGCCGCGGCGCCGCGGCGGCGGAGGAAGCCGAAGGCGCCGAGTCCGGCCAGCAGCATCGGCATCGCCGCCGGCAGCGGAACCACGCCGGTATTGCCGCCGGTATCGTCGATCACCTGACCGATCTTCGCCTCGATCGCCGCGCCATAGGCGGTGAAATTGGCGACCGGGATCACGAAGCCCGTCGTCGTCGCGTTCGGCAGGTTGTCGAGATCGGTCGCGATCACCCCGGCATCCGCGTCACCGCTGGTGCCAAGCCCCGCGATCCGCGCCATGTCCCCTTGCGCGGACGAACTGCTGACGCCGCTGCCGACCGCCTCGAAGCTGATCCCGTCGATGCCCGCCACATTCGCGGCCAGCGCGGCGGCTTCGGTGGCGGATTGCGAGTTCGGAGACCCGTCCGTGGTAATGTTGATCAGGCTGGTGGCGCCCAGCCCGCCGTCGTTGGTGAAGAGATTGGTGATGTAGGTGATGGCCCCGGCGGTGTCGGTGCCGCCGCTGTCCTTGTAGGCCGTCAGCACCTGGGCCTGGATCGAGCCGATGTTGGAGGCGGTCACGATCGTCGGCGGCACAGCCGTATAGGACCCGTAGCCGTAAGAGGTCACCGCCACGCGGTACTGGTTCTCGCCGCTGGTCGGGATTTGCGACAGAGCGGCCGACAGGGCCGAAGCCGCGCTGCTGAAGTCCGAGGAGCTCACGCTGCCCGACCCGTCCAGCACAAAGCCGAGGTCGATGACGGCAGCGCTGGAGGCGCCGGCGCCAAACAGAATGCAGATGGCCGTGGTTGCCCCCTTGAGGGCGCTTTTCGTGCTCATAATGATGTTCCTTCCTACAAAAATGGAAGGGGCTGCAAAGATAAAAATTTTCCCGAAACGGGATGTACCCCCTAGCATACCCCTACGGCAAGCTTTGCCGAATGATCTCGTTGCGGCAAGCGATTCGAGCCTGTTCGACCGGTTTTCGGTATTGCCGCCCGGTCCGGCTGGCGCTACGGGTGCCGATGCGGTCCCGTCGGCCCTGCCGGCCCGCGGATCGCGATCTGCGTTGCGGGTCAGGCCCGGGAAGTTTAGAAATCTTGCGCGGCCGGGAAATATTATTGCGCGGAGTGGCGTGCAGGCATATGATCCGCGAAAAAAGAACCGAAGGAGCAGCCATGCCCGGCAGCCGACTTGACGCCATCGACCGCAAGATTCTTGCCGAGCTGCAGGCCGACGGGCGGATGACCAATGTCGAACTGGCCCGACGGGTCGGGATTTCGGCGCCGCCCTGCCTGCGCCGTGTGCGCACCTTGGAAGAGGCCGGGTTCATTCGCGGCTATCATGCCGATATCAACACCCGTGAGCTTGGCTTCGAGGTTCAGGTCTTCGCCATGGTCGGTCTGCAAAGCCAGGCCGAGGCCGATCTGTCCCGATTCGAGGCGCGCTGCCGTGCCTGGCCGCTGGTCCGCGAATGTCACATGCTGAACGGCGAGGTCGATTTCATCCTGAAATGCGTGGCGCCCGACCTCTCGACCTTCCAGAGCTTCCTGACCGAGGAACTGACCGCCGCCGAGAACGTGGCCAGCGTCAAGACCTCGCTGGTGATCCGCTGCGCCAAGGATGAACCGGGCGTGCCCTTCGACGTGCTCGAGGCACGGCTTAGCAAGAGCGCCTGAGCAATAGCGCCTGAGCAAGGTCGCTTTAACAAGGGGTCCCGGGCCGACGGTCGGCCCGTTCCTGCGGCGGCAAGGCTCAGGCGGCGTTCAGCCCGTCCAGTTCGAAGGCGTTCAGGCGCGGCACCGGCATCGCGCCGAATCCCGAGAATCCGCTGACATGGGGAAAGAGCGACAGGAACCGCATCCGGTTGCCATTGTCGATCAGGAGGCTGGCGTTCTCGCCGGGGTGATAGCTTTCCACCTCGACCCCGTTGGCCAGCAGCACCTGCTGGCCGCTCAGCGCAAGATGGAAGACGCGGGTCGGCCGCACGACGCGCAGCGCGATCAGCGCCATGCCGTCGACAAAGCCGGTGGCGGGGGCGAAGGCCGCCTCGGCCCCGGTCAGGGCGCGGCAGCCCGGATGGCGCACCAGCATCCGCGCCCGGGGCCCCAGCACCAGATCGGGCATCGGCCGCCCCAACCCCAGGCTGTCGGCGGTGATCCGGGTCAGAACCGGGATCTCGCCGCGCCGGTCGGTCGGCGGGGCCAGCATGGTCGACCCGACCCAAAGCAGGGGTTGCGGCCCCGCCCCGGCGGTCTCGACGGTCATGCCGGGCGCCAGATCCTCGACCGCGACCGGGCCTTGCGGGGTGGCGATCAGCGTGCCGTGTGCAAAGGCGCAGAATGCCTCGTCGACATGCGGGTCGGCGGGCATGGCGCGGGCAAAGTCCTGCGGGGTCCCGTCCGGGGTCATCCCCCGCACTTCGTAGCGGCGCATCGCCGGTTGCGGCGCGGCGGCAAAAGACGCGGCCAGGGCCTGCGGCGGGACAAAGCTGGAGGTTCCACCGTAGTGGGTTCCCATGCGATCGTTCCTTTCGGTCCGGTCACATCTGCCATGGCCCCCACCAAGACGCAGATAGACAAGGTCAGTTTGCCAGAGCGCCGGAGGGGCGTCAAAGCCCTCGCGCGATTGCCCTTGATGCCGGAGACAGCGACCGCCGAAGGGCGCGCACTGTTGCCAGAAGCGGTTAGAATTCGATCCGGCTGCCGATCACCATGCCGATCGACGGGTCGTTATGGATCCCGACGATTCCCCCCAGCCGCAGCCAGGTGCCCTTGCCGATCCGGCGCGAGATGGCGGGCGACAGCTTCACCGTCCGTGGTTCGGTGGCGGTATCCTCGCCCCACAGTTCCAGCGTCAGCTGGGTGCGCGGGTTGGGCATGACGCCCAGCGTGATGTCGAGCTTGTAATCGACCAGCGCGCTTTGCGGGCGGGTATCGGTGCGGGCGTCCAGATTGATCCAGCCGCTGCCATCGGCGGTCGTGAAGCCGGTGCCCCAGCTCAGGCCCGTCCGGATCACCGGTTCGGTCAGCCCGCCCGGCGCGCCCGCCGCCCCGGCGCCGAATTCGGTCGCGAGCCGCCCCGGCAGCCAGCCGATCCCGGACCGGAACCGCAGGAACAGGATGGCTTTCCAGTCGTCGGCGTCATCGCCCTGGCCCGCGTCGAGCCCCAGCGTCAGCTTGGGCGTCAGCCCGTATTCGCCATAAAGCGATCCATAGCCCCATTGGCTGCCATAGGTCCGGTCGCGATCCGCCTCGTAGGAAAAGGACAGAAGCCCCGCACCCTTCTCCTTCAGCCAGGCCCCGGCCGAGGCCGGTTGCGGGTCGGCAAGAGTGAGGACGACGGCTGCCGCAAGGGCCGCCGGGGCGATCCGGGCGCCGTGCTGCGGGCGGGACGCAGGGGGGAGGCCGGGGCACATCGCGGGCTCCTTTCGCCGCAAGCTTCGGTCAAACATGGTTAACCCTGGGTTAAGCGCGAGCCTGGCGCGAGCCTAGCACGGGGCGGCCGACCCCGCGCCCGGCCTGACGCAGGGGCATGCGGCGTGTCCGCCGTTGTGGCCGGGGCGGCACAGAAAGGCCCTTTCGGGTGGACCTGCTCCGCGCGGATTGGGGCTGTGCATCCTTGCGCGCTGCGGTATTCTGCGCCGCGGCATGGCAGACGGGGGGAGCACATGGCGGGCACGATCATCACCATCGCCCAGCAGAAGGGCGGGTCGGGCAAGACCACGCTTGCGGCCAATCTCGCCGTGGCGTTCCGGCGCCGGGGCATGGCCGTTGCGCTGATCGACACCGATCCGCAGGGCAGCCTTGGCCGGTGGTTCATGGCCCGGCTGGAAGGGCGCGAGGCGCCCGACATGGAATTCTCGACCGCCTCGGCCTGGGGCGTCGGCTACGAGACCGCGAAGCTCGCGCGCGGCCATGACGTGGTGCTGATCGACACGCCGCCCAAGGCCGACAGCGATCTGCGCCCGGCGCTCCGTGCCGCCGATCTGGTGCTGGTGCCGGTCGCGGCCTCGCATGTCGATCTGTGGGCGACCGAGGGCGTGCTGGATCTGGCCCGGCGCGAGGACAAGCCTGCGATCGTGGTGCTGAACCGGCTGAAGGCCAATACCCGGCTTGCCGCCGAGGTGGCCGAGACAGCGGGCGGCATGGATGCGGGGCTGGCGGCCGTGCGGCTGGCCAACCGCGTGACCTATGCCGAAACGCTGGGCCGGGGCCTCGGGGTGCAGGAGGCCGCCCGCAAGGGCCCCGCCTCGGACGAGATCGACGCGCTGGCCCTGGAAGTTCTGGCCGCGCTGGCCGACTGAGGGCTACCAGCCCTCGGTGCCGGGCCCGCCCTTGACGATGCCCGACAGGTTCGGCGTCACCCAGCCGCCATAGAACCCGCCCGGCTGCGGGGTTGCGACCACTCCGCCGACCCGGCAGGCCTCGACCCGCCCGGCATAGAAGGCGACATGGTCCCTGAGTGCCGCGAAGGCGGGCGTCGGGTCGGGATAGCCCCAGGCCGCACCCGGCGCGGTGGAACCGCCTGCCGTCAGGTCGAAATAGGCGGCGCGGCCCTTCCATTCGCAAAAGCTGCGCCCCGCACCTGGCCGCAGCACCCCGGGCGCCACGTCTTCGGGCGGAAAGTAATAGGTCGGCGCGTGATGGGTTTCGAGCACCCGCAGACCGCGCCGGGTCCGCGCGACAAGCGCGCCGCCGAACACGACCTCAAGCGTCTCGCCAACGGGTTCGAGCGCGGGCGGACGGGGATAGGCGCGGACATCCTCGGGCAGCAGGACCATGGTTGGCAAATAGCCCGGCGCGCCGGGGCCGCAAGCCGTCTGGCCCGGCCCGGGACCGGCGCGCGAATTGACGGCGCCGCCCGGGCGCGGCAGGCTCGGGGCATGACCAGAGCCTTTCTCGTTCTCGGGGCGGCGATGCGGGCGCCCGGCCAGCCGGGTCCGGCGCTGATCCGCCGGGCCGAGCATGCGGCGGCCCTGTGGCGCGCGGCCCCCGAGGCGTTGATCCTGGCCTCGGGCGCGGGCGGCGAGGCCGAGGCGATCGTGGCGATCTGCCGGGCGGCGGGGGTGCCGCCCGACCGGCTGATCTGCGAGAGCCGGGCGCGGACCACCGCCGAGAACCTGGCTTTCTGCCGCCCGATCCTCGCGGCGCGGGGCATCGCGCGGGTGACGCTGGTCACCGATGGCTACCACGCGCCCCGGGCGCTGTTTCTGGCGCGGCGGGCCGGGATCGAGGCCGAGGCCGACAGCCCCGCGCGCCCGGCGGGGCCACCCGGCCGTCACGCCATGCGGCTGCTGCGCGAGGCGGCGGCGGTCGCCAAGGCGCTGGCGCTCAGCGCGACACGCCGACCGTGACGCGATCGCCGCGCCCGTTCTGGCCCCAGATGCGCACCACCACGGTGGCGCCCCCGGCCATCAGATCGCGTGCGGCGGCCGGGTCGATGCTGCCGCGCATCACCATCTGTTCCATGGCACCGCGGTTCTCGGCGCTGGCGAAGAAGCGGTCGCCCCGGTCGCCGGGGTCGCGTCGCCCGAAACGGTGGAAATTGGCGCGGTCCTGTCGCAGCACCTGCCAGGGCGCGGTCAGCCGCGCCCCCTTGGAATTGTAAAGATCCTGAGGGCCGATAATGGCCACGTATTCTTCCAGAAGATCCTGAGCCCAGGTCGCGCCCGGCGACAGGCACAGCGCCAGAGCCGCCGCAGCGGCGGGAAGGACGGGTGTCATGGCAACATCCCCTTTTGCCTCACACGGTGATGCGCGTCTCAGGCCTCAGGCTTGACCCCAAAGCGTTAGCGGAAGGTTGACCGCCGCTGGCGCTGCGGCGTCAGTCGTAGCTGGCGGCGACCTCGTACATCACCGGCTCGAAGCTCTTGCACAGGTCGGCAAAGCGCCGGGTGCGCACCCGCATCTCGGCGCTGCGCAGCATCGCCTGGAAATCCTCGCGCCGCCGCCATTGCGAATAATTCGCGATCCGGGTCTGGGCGTCGTTCACATGCAGCGCCGCGCCGATGAAGCCCGGCTGCTTCGAGATGAACTCGGCCAGCGCCGCCTGCAACTCGTCCAGCAGGTCCTGACAGGTGCCGGGCGTCACGTCGAAGGTGGTGATGATGGTCTGCAGGTCTGCCTGGGGGGTGATCTGGGGCATGGTCGTCTCCGATCTTCCTGGGTCTGGGGGCGCTCAGCGCACGACGTGAACGGCGCAGTGCGCGTGGCGCACCACGCGGGCGGCGGTCGAGCCGAGGAAATAGTCCTTCAGTTCGGGCCGGTGCGAATGCATCACGATGCAATCGACGCCATGGCGTTCGGCATAGTCGACGATGGTCATCCCGGCATGGCCGGTCACCACCCGGATCTCGACATCGCCGACGCCCGCCAGCGCGCCGGTCAGTTCCGTCCTGATCGCCGCGCGGGTCTCTTCTTCCTGCCCTTCGGGCAGATATTGCGCCATGTAGGGCGGGATCGCCTCGGCCACGGTCAAGACCGTGATCGTCCCGTCCGTGGCACGCAGCCGCCGCGCAATCTCCAGCACATCGGCCAGATCGGGCGCATGGTCCACCGCCACGGGAACAAGAATATTGGCATACATCGCTTCGGCACCTCTCCGCCTGACGCCGAGCATCGCAGCGCTCTGGCCCGCGATCCTTGACGCAAATCATGTGCTTGCAGCCTAGTGATGTCGGACGGCGGAGGGAACCGGTTTCGCGCGACCCAGCGCCCCAGTCTGTGCCCCCAGTCTGTGCCGTCAATCTGTGCCGTCAGTCATTGGCGGGCGCGGCCAGCTGGCCCTGCACATGCCGCACGATGGCGTCGAGAATGGCAATGCGATGCGCCCCCGGCGGACGGATCGCGTAATAGCCGACGCCGATTTCCGGCAGGAAAGGAATGCCGACCAGGGCGACTCCGGCCGCGCGAATCGAGATTTCGTCGACGATCGCGATGCCCATTCCGTCGGCCGCGAAATGGCAGCAGTTCAGCATCGAGCTTTCGACGAGACTTGCCGGCGCGGCGGTGGCCTGGGCCAGCGCGGTGTCGAGTGCAAGCCTGACCGGCGAGTTCCGTCCCGGAATCAGCAGCCTCTCGCCCGCGAGATCGTCGGGGACGCAGACTGCGCGTCCGGCCAGCGCATGGCCGGGCGGCACCGCCGCGACCGCCGTCATCTGGCGCAGGCGCTGGGCGCGGGGATCCATGCGCTGGCGGCGATAGACGAAGCCGATATCGTATTGCGCATTCTCGACCATGTCCCAGATGTGGCGGCTGTTCTCGACATCGATCACCAGCGGCACGTCGCGGCGGTCGCCGATCACCTCGCGGATGGCGCGCTGCAGGTAGGGACGCACCAGCGAGGTGACGGTGCCGATCCGGATCACGACGTTCTTGTGGTCGCGGATGTCCTCGGCGGCCTGGGCGATCTGGTCGAGCCCGAGGTAAAGCCGTTCGACCTCGCGATACAGCAGCGTCGCCTCGGGCGTCGGGTCGAGCCGGGCGCCGCGCCGCTGAAAGAGCGAAAGCCCGATGGTGTCCTCGAGGTCGCGGATCAGCCGACTCACCGCGGGTTGGGTGACGTGCATCGCCGTGGCGGCCGAGGTGATGCCGCCGGTCATCATCACGCTTCGGAAGGCCTCGATCTGCCTGTGCCGCAATCGCATGATCTTGCTCCTGTATAACATTAGGGCATGATGAAGACACTAAATACAATTTCATGCCGATTCACGAAATCGCTAATTTTTGGTCGGCCCGGCGTGGAGGATGCAGGGCGCCCTTGTGAATCGGAGGAGTTCCCGGATGAAACGCGTTGCCTCGGCGGCCATCCTCGCGGCCTGCGCCACCCTCGCGCCCAGCCTCGTTTCGGCGCAGGCGCTGACCATCGGTCTGGCGGCTTCGACCACTTCGATGGACCCGCAATTCTATGTCGTCGGCCCGAACAGCGCGATGGCGCGGAACATCTTCGACGGGCTGGTGAACCAGGACGACAAGCAGCAGATCCAGCCCGCGCTGGCGGTGTCCTGGCGGGTGATCGACGACACCACCTGGGAATTCAGCCTGCGCGAGGGCGTGACCTTCCACGATGGCAGCGCTTTCACCGCCGAGGACGTGGTGGCCAGCCTCAACCGGGTGCCCATGGCCTCGAGGAACAGCCCGAGTTCCTTCATGCCCTATGTCAAGGCGATCACCTCGGTCGCGGCGGTCGACCCGCTGACCGTGCGCATCACCACGGCCGAACCGACCCCGCTCTTGCCGAACGATCTCAGCCGGATCGCGATGCTGCCCGCCGAGGATGCCGAGGTCACGACCGAAGAGATGAACGCGGGCAAGGGCGTGATCGGCACCGGGCCGTTCAAGTTCGTGTCCTGGGTGCCGGACAGCGAGGTGAAGGTCGCCCGCAACGACGCGTACTGGGCCGGTCCCGCCGCCTGGGAAGACGTGACCTTCAAGATCTTCAAGAACAACAGCGCCCGGGTCGCGGCGATGCTGTCGGGCGATGTCGACATGATCGAGAGCATCCCGACCGCCGATACCCGCCGCCTGAAAACTTCCGACGATCTCAGGGTGGTCTCGGTCGCGGGCAACCGGGTGATGTATCTGCACATGGATCAGGGCCGCGAGGTCTCGCCCTTTGCCACGGGGCCCGACGGCAAGAACCCCCTTCGCGACGAACGGGTCCGCCGCGCGCTGTCGCTGTCGCTGAACCGAGAGGCCATCGTCGACCGGATCATGGACGGCCAGGGCGTGCCCGCGGGCCAGCTCGTGCCCGAGGGCTATTTCGGCTACGATCCGTCGATCGCGGTCGATCCCTACGATCCGGCAAAGGCGAAGGAGCTGCTGGCCGAGGCCGGCTATCCGGACGGCTTCAAGCTGACCTTCCACGCCTCGAACGACCGCTATCCCAATGACAGCCGCGTGGCCCAGGCCATCGGCCAGTTCTTCAGCCGGATCGGCATCGACACCTCGGTCGAGACGCTCCCCGCCAGCGTCTATTTCTCGCGCGCCTCGAACCTCGAATTCAGCTTCATCATGGGCGGGGCCGCGGTCGAGACCGGCGAGGCCTCGGGCGTGCTGGGGCCGCTTCTGGAAAGCTATGGCGACAGCGCCGGGCGCGGCAATCGCGGCCGCTATTCGAACCCCGAGTTCGACGCGACCCTGCAGCAGGCGCGCCAGACCCTCGACGATGACGCCCGCCGCGAGCTGCTGCAGAAGGCGACCCGCATCGCGATGACCGATCTCGGGGTGATCCCGGTCTTCTACCTCGCCAATACCTGGGCGCTGGAAAACGGGCTGAGCTATCCTGGCCGCTCCGACGGCTATACGCTGGCCTATGAGGTCCGTCCGGAATGAGCGCGGATGCGGGCCGGGCCTTTCGCGGCGTCTTTCCCTATCTGGTCTCCCCGCTCGACGCCTCGGGCGGGATCCGGGAGGACGTTCTGGCCGCGCTTGTCGAGCGGCTGATCGCGGCGGGCGTTCACGGGCTCGCGCCGCTCGGCAGCACCGGCGAGTTCGCCTATCTCTCGAACGATCAGCGGCTTGCCGTCGCGACGGCCACGATCCGCGCGGCGAAGGGCCGGGTGCCGGTGGTGCCGGGCGTGGCGTCCACCTCGACGGCAGATGCGGTGGCGCAGACCCGGGCCATGGTCGCCGCCGGGGCCGATGGCATCCTGGCGATCCTCGAGGCCTATTTCCCGGTCGGCGAGGCGGGCGTCGAGGCCTATTTCACAGCCATCGCCGAAGCCGCCGGGGGCCTGCCGGTGGTGCTTTACACCAATCCGAACTTCCAGCGTTCCGATCTGACGTTGCCGGTGATCGACCGCCTGAGCCGGGTGCCGAACATCCGCTACATCAAGGATGCCTCGTCCAATACCGGGCGGCTTCTGTCGATCCTGAACCGCTGCGGCGACCGGATCGAGGTCTTCGCCGCCTCGGCCCATATCCCGGCCTGCGTGATGCTGATTGGCGGCGTCGGCTGGATGGCGGGTCCGGCCTGCATCGTGCCCGAGCAGAGCATCGCGCTGTACGACGCGGCCCGCGCGGGCGACTGGGCGCGGGCGATGGACCTGCAGCGCCCGCTCTGGCGCATCAACGAGCTTTTCGCCCGCCATTCGCTGGCGGCCTGCATCAAGGCCGCGCTGCAGTTGCAGGGGTTCGACGTGGGCGACCCGGTTGCCCCGCAGGCGCCGCTCGACGCGGCGGCCCGCGACGATCTGGCCGAGGCGCTTGGCGCCATCGGCGCGCTGTAGACCGGCCCGGCCGGGACGCACTTTCCAATGGACGACACGACCATGACGGCTTCTCTTCCAGTCATCTTCGACTGCGATCCCGGAATCGACGACAGCATCGCGCTTTTGGGTGCCTTCGTCGCGCCCGAGCTCGATATTCGCGCGATCCTGACCGTCTGCGGCAACCAGCCGCTGGAGCGGACGCTGCGCAATGCGCTGCAGATCTGCGAACTGGCGGGACGGGACGGTATTCCGGTGCATCCGGGCGCCCCAAGGCCGCTGTGCCGAGAGCCGATCCACGGGCTTTTTCATGGCGAGACCGGGCTTGGCGCGGCGCGGCTGCCCGAGCCGCAGAAGCGGCCCGAGCCGACCGGCGCGGTCGAGGCGCTGATCGATCATCTGGGCCGCGCGGTGCGGGAGGAGGGGCCCAGGATCACGCTGTGCTGTCTGGGGCCGCTGACCAACCTGGCACTGGCGCTGCGGATCGCGCCCGACATCGCCGGAGGCATCGAGCGGGTCGTGATGATGGGCGGGGCGTTCCATGCGCCCGGCAACCGGTCGCTGACCTCCGAATTCAACATGCTGGCCGATCCGCATGCGGCCGCGGTCGTGTTTGCCGCCGGGCTGCCGATGACCGTGCTTGGGCTGGATGCCACCCATCAGGTGATCCTGCGCCCAGAGCATGTGGCCCGGTTCGTGGGGGCCAGCGGACGGATTTCGGCGGCGATGGCGGGGCTGATGGCGTCCTGGGACCGCAACGACCCGAAGCGTTACGGCACGCGCGGGGGGCCGCTGCACGACCCGCTGGTCACCGCCTTCCTGCTGCGTCCCGACCTGTTCGAGACCCGTCCCGCCCGGATCTTCGTCGAAACCGAAAGCCCGCTTTGCCTCGGCCAGACCGTGGCCGACTGGTACGGCCAGTCGGGCGCGCCCGCCAATGCAGATATCGTCCTCAAGGTGGATGCCGAGGGCGTCATCGATCTCTATCTGGGGCTTCTGACACAGTACGAGATGCGTGGCGCCGCATGAGCCCCACCCGGATCATCATCGACTGCGATCCGGGTGTCGATGACGCAGCGGCGATCCTGATGGCGCTGGGCTCGCCCGAGCTCGATGTGCTTGGGGTCACGACGGTTGCGGGCAATGTCACGCTGTCGGCGACGCTGACCAATGCCTGCCGGATCGTCGGGCTGGCGAGGCGCCCGGATGTGCCGGTGATGGCCGGGGCGCGGGCGCCGCTTCTGCGCGATCAGATCTTCGGCAAGTATGCCGAGATAGGCGCCTTTCCGGCCCACCTGGTCGGGATGGGCCGGGTCGAGCCCGCGGCCGAGAATGCCGTGCGCTTCATTGCGCGCATGGCCCGGGCGGCGGCGCGGACCCAGTCCCCGCTGACGATCTGTGCCATCGGGCCGCTGACCAATATCGCGCTGGCGCTGCGGCTGCATCCGGAAGTGGCGCGGGGCATCCGCCGGATCGTCTGCATGGGGGGAACCTTCCAGGCGCCGGGCCATGCCAGCCGCTGGGCCGAGTTCAACATGCTGGCCGACCCGCATGCGGCCGCAATCGTCTTCGACTCGGGCGTGCCGCTGGTGCTGTTCCCGCTGGACGTGACCACCAAGGCCCTTTTCACCGAACGCCATGTCGCGGCCTTCCGCGCCAGCGGCAGCGAGGGCGGGCGGGCGCTGGCCAATCTCTTGACCGAATACGACCGCAGCGACCCGGCCCGGTATGGCCGTCTGGGCGGGCCGCTGCACGACGCGATGACCGTGGCCTGGCTGCTGCGGCCGGGGCTGTTCACCGGGCGTCCGGCCCGGGTCGAGGTTCAGCTGACCGGCCCGGCCAACGGTCAGACCTTCGCAGATTTCGCCGCGCCGTCGCCGCGTGTGGCGGTCATGACCGGGGTGGACGAGCCGGGCTATATCGCGCTGGTATCCGAGAGGATCGCCGCGGCGGGCCGGGCCGGACATCGCGGGCCGGGCGCGGGGACGCAGAAAGGGAAGGCGGAATGAGCGGATATCTCTTCAGCCGGCTGCTGCAGACGCTGGTGACGCTGTTCGTCATGTCGGTGCTGGTCTTCGGCGGTCTGCACATGGTGGGCAACCCGGTCGACGTGCTGCTGAGCCCCACGGCGACCCCCGCCGAGCGGCTGGAGGTGATCCGGTCCTTCGGGCTCGATCAGCCGGTCTGGGTGCAGTACGGGATTTTCCTCAGGAACGCGCTGTCGGGCGATCTGGGCAATTCCTTCGTCTACAACCAGCCCGCGCTGCATCTGATCCTGCAACGGATGCCCGCGACGCTGGAACTGGCGGCAGCGGCCCTGGTCATGGCGCTGGCGCTCGGGCTGCCGCTGGGGATCTATGCCGGGCTCAGGCCGAACGGGGGACTTGCGAAGGCGATCATGGCCTTCTCGATCCTCGGCTTCTCGCTGCCGACCTTCTGGATCGGGCTGGTGATGATCATGGTCTTCGCGGTCCAGCTGGGCTGGCTGCCCTCGTCAGGACGCGGCGACACGGTCGACGTGTTCGGTGTGCCGCTGAGCCTGTTCACCCTCGACGGGCTGGCCCATATCGCACTGCCTGCCTTCAATCTCGCGCTGTTCAAGATCTCGCTGGTGATCCGCATCACCCGGGCGGGCGTGCTCGAGACCCTGCAGCTCGATTTCGTGCGCTTCGCCCGCGCCAAGGGCCTGCCCGAAGCACGCATCGTGCTTGTCCATGTGCTGAAGAACACGCTTATTCCGCTGATCACGGTGATCGGGCTGGAGCTTGGATCGCTGATCGCCTTCGCGGTGGTGACGGAAACGATCTTTGCCTGGCCCGGCATGGGCAAGCTGATCATCGATTCGATCGCCGTGCTCGACCGGCCGGTGATCCTGGCCTACCTGATGATCACGGTCGTGATGTTCAGCGTCATCAACCTCGCCGTCGACATCCTGTATTCCATCGTCGATCCGCGCGTCCGGCTGGAGGGCAACTGACATGACCGAGGCATCCGAACCCGCATCTTGGGCCCGTCGCGGCGCCGAGGCAGCGCCGCCGTCGGCGTCGCCCTTCCGGCAGACACTGGGCGCGCTTCTGCGCGACCCGCTGGCGCTGATCGGCATCGTCATCGTCGCCCTTCTGGTGATCGGCGCGGTCGCCGCGCCGCAGATCGCGCCGCAGGACCCCTATGATCTCGCCCAGCTCGACATCATGGATGGGCGGCTCGCGCCTGGATCGCAAAGCATGACCGGCATGGTCTACCTGCTGGGGACCGACGATCAGGGCCGCGACCTGTTCAGCGCGATCCTGTTCGGGCTGAGGACCAGCCTTCTGGTGGGGATCGCGAGTGCCGCCATCGCGCTGGCCATCGGCGCCTCGGTGGGGCTGTTCAGCGCCTATGCGGGCGGGCGGACCGACGCCTTCCTGATGCGGATCGTCGACATCCAGCTCAGCTTTCCGGCGATCCTGATCGCGCTGATCTTCCTCGCGATCCTCGGGCAGGGCGTCGACAAGATCATCCTCGCGCTCGTCGTCACCCAATGGGCCTATTACGCGCGCACCGTCCGCGGCTCGGCGCTGGTGGAACGCAAGCGCGCCTATGTCGATGCCGCCCGCTCGATGGCGCTGCCCGACCGGCGGATCCTCTTTCGCCATATCCTGCCGAACTGCCTGCCGCCGCTGATCGTCGTGGCCACCATGCGCGTGGCCTATGCGATCATGCTGGAAGCCACGCTGAGCTTTCTGGGCATCGGGCTGCCGGTGACCGAGCCCTCGCTGGGGCTGCTGGTCTCGAACGGCTACGAATACCTGCTGTCGGGCGATTACTGGATCAGCTTCTATCCCGGCCTCGCGCTTCTCATCCTGATCGTCTCGATCAACCTCATCGGCGACTCGCTGCGCGACATCCTCAATCCCCGCAGGGAGGGCTGACCCTTGGCGGACCCCGTTCTTTCGGTTCAGGACCTGACCACCTCCTTCCGCGTCGACGGCCAGTGGCGAAGCGTCGTGCGCAATGCAAGCTTCGACATCGGTCCGAAGGAAACCGTGGCTGTGGTGGGCGAGTCGGGCTCTGGCAAAAGCGTGACCGCGATGTCGATCATGCGCCTGCTGCCGCCCGGCAATGCGCGCTGCACCGGCCGGATCGCGTTCGAGGGCGAGGACCTTCTGGCCGGGCCGCTCGACCGGATGCAGGCGATCCGCGGCAACCGGATCGGCATGATCTTCCAGGAGCCGATGACCTCGCTGAACCCAGTGCTGAAGATCGGCAGCCAGATCACCGAGGTGCTGCGCCAGCATCGCGGGCTGGACGGCGCCGAAGCCGAGGCCGAGGCGGTGCGGCTTCTGGACCGGGTGCGCATCCCTTCGGTGAAACAGCGGCTGGGCGAGTATCCGATGAACTTCTCGGGCGGCATGCGTCAGCGGGTGGTGATCGCCATCGCGCTGGCCTGTTCGCCGAAGCTGCTGATCGCGGACGAGCCGACCACCGCGCTTGACGTGACGATCCAGGCGCAGATCCTCGAACTGATCAAGACGCTGCAGGAAGAAGAGGGCATGTCGGTCCTCTTCATCACCCATGACATGGGCGTGGTGGCCGAGATCTCGGACCGGACCGTTGTCATGTATCGCGGAGAGGTGGTCGAGAAGGCCACGACCGAGGCGATCTTCCGCGAGGCCAGACACCCCTATTCCCGCGCGCTCCTGTCCGCGGTGCCGCAGCTGGGCGCGATGGCGGGCCAGGACCGGCCGCTGCGCTTTCCACGGGTCGACATGGCGACGGGCGAGATCGCGCCGCCGCCGCCCACCGCCGATACCGTGCGTGCCGATGCGCCGCCGGTGCTGAAGGTCGAGAACCTCGTCACGCGCTTTCCGGTCCGCAAGGGGCTGCTGCGCCGGGTCGTGGGCCGGATCCATGCGGTCGAGGACATCTCGTTCGAGCTGCGCCAGGGCGAGACCCTGTCGCTGGTGGGCGAAAGCGGCTGCGGCAAGTCGACCACCGGCCGGTCGCTGATCCGGCTGGAAGAGCCGTCGGGTGGCACTGTCGGGATGGACGGGCATGACGTGCGCGGGGCCGGGCATTCGGAGCTGACGAAGATCCGCCGCGACGTGCAGATGATCTTTCAGGACCCGTTTGAAAGCCTCAATCCCCGCATCCGTATCGGCGAGGCCATTGCCGAACCGATGATCGTGCACGGGCTCGTCTCGCATCGCGAGGCGCCCGCGCGGGTGGCCGACCTGCTGGAGCGGGTCGGGCTGTCGGGCGAGATGATGCAGCGGTTTCCGCATGAATTCTCGGGCGGCCAGCGTCAGCGGATCTGCATTGCCCGGGCGCTGGCGCTGGAGCCGAAACTGATCGTCGCCGATGAATCCGTCTCGGCGCTGGACGTGTCGGTGAAGGCGCAGGTCATCAACCTGATGCTCGATCTGCAGGAACGCTACGGGCTGGGATACCTGTTCATCAGCCATGACATGGCGGTCGTGGAACGGATCAGCCACCGGGTCGCGGTGATGTATCTGGGTGAGATCGTCGAGATCGGCCCGCGCGCGGCCGTGTTCGAGACCCCCCGGCACCCCTATACCCGCAAGCTGATCGCGGCCGTTCCGGTGGCCGACCCGTCGCGCCGCCGCCGCCGGGTGGTGGCGGGCGACGAGATCCGCAGCCCCTATCGCCCGGCCGATTATGTCGCCCCGAAACGGCTTTACCGCGAAGTCGGAGAGGGGCATTTCGTGCAGATCCACGAAAGCGAGGCCGCCGCATGATCGTCACCTTCGGATCGCTGAACGCCGACCTGATCTTTTCGGTCGAGACGCTGCCGCAGCCGGGCCAGACCCTGATGGCGCAGGGCTTCACCACCGAGGCAGGCGGCAAGGGCGCCAATCAGGCGCTGGCCGCGGCGCTGGACGGTGCCGAGGTGGCGCTGGCGGGGGCGGTCGGGCAGGACGCGTTGGCCGAGGTCGCGCTGGCCGGGCTGGCGGGCCGGGTCGATCTGACGCGCGTGGCCCGGCTGGAGGCGCCCACCGGCTGTGCCGCGATCCATCGCGATCCCGAGGGCCGGAACGAGATCGTGGTCGCGGGCGGGGCCAATCTGGCAGCCTCGTCGGGCAGCGTCGAGGATGCTCTGCTGGACCGCGCCTCGGTCCTGCTTTTGCAGATGGAGAACGATCCGGCCGAAATCGCCCGGCTGATCCGGCGCTGTCGCCCGGCGCGGGCGCTGTCGATCCTGAACCTCGCCCCGGCCTATCGGCTCGATCCCGAGGTGCTGGGGCTTTGCGATCTGATCGTGGTCAACGAGGACGAGGCGGCGGCGATGGCGGGCTGGCTTGGCTGCGCGCCCGATCCCCGGTCGCTGGCCGACGTCACGGGCGCGGGCATCCTGCGGACCCTCGGCGGCGAGGGGGCCGAACTGTGCTGGCAGGGGCAGGAGATCGCGATCCCCGCAGTGCCCTGCACACCGAAGGACACGACTGCTGCCGGGGACTGTTTCGTCGGAGTCTTCGCCGCCGCGCTCGACCGGGGCGAGACGGCCGGGGCGGCGCTGCGCCGTGCCGCCGCCGCCGCCGCCATCGCCTGTACCCGGATCGGCAGCCAGTCGAGCCTGCCCGAGGCCCGCGACACCGATGCGCTGCTGGGGCACTGATCGCGCCGGACCCGGTCCCGTCGCATCCGACGAGCCCGGGGGCATGGCTTTACCGCACGCCGATTTCGGCCAGCGCTGCCATCAGTTGCGGCGGCAGGTCATCCTCGTCCGGGCGGGTGGCGGGCAGATCGCGCGGCGCGTCGCCGGCCTCGAGATAGCGCCAGCCCTGGAACGGGCGGCGTGGCACCGCCTCGGTGCGGATCACCTCGGGGTCGAGCACGATGGCGCAGCGCGCAATCCCGTCCTCGCCGGTGAGCTCGTCGAGCCTGAGAACGCGCTGGCGCGCGAGGATCGCGCCCTTGAAGACCCAGTAAAGCGAGCCGCCGTCGAGCAGGTCGGCCGCGCGTTTCGGCCACATCCGGGTGACATGCCGGGGCAGGCCGTCGGGCAGGGCGGCACGGCGTGCGGTCTGCCAGTCGATCAGGTCCTCGACCCGGTCCGCACCGACGCAGAGCTTCACCAGATTGACATGGCCCCCGGCCATCCTGTTCCCACCAGATTCTGTTAACGAAAACCCAACCTAAGCTAGCCGTAGCGGAGTTCAAGCAGTTCCGGCGCATATACGGGCAGTGGAGCGGTTGCACTGCCGGGGCTCAGCCCCTATGCTGGTCTACCTCTCCGCGCACCCGAGGATTCCCCGCATGAGCCGTTTCGCAGCCCCCATCGCCGAGCAGATCTGGGACATGAAGTACCGCCTGAAGGACGCCGAGGGCGCACCAGCCGATGGGACGGTCGAAGACACCTGGCGCCGGATCGCCCGCGCCCTGGCCCAGGCCGAAGCCGACCCCGCGAAATGGGAAGAGGTGTTCTTCGGGGCGCTGGAGGATTTCAAGTTCCTGCCCGCGGGCCGGATCACCGCGGGCGCCGGGACCGGCCGGGCGGTGACGCTGTTCAACTGCTTCGTGATGGGCACGATCCCCGACAGCATGGCCGGCATCTTCGACATGCTGAAAGAGGCCGCGCTGACCATGCAGCAGGGCGGCGGCATCGGCTATGATTTCTCGACCATCCGGCCCAAGGGCGCGGATGTGAAGGGCGTGGCGGCGGACGCCTCGGGGCCGCTGTCCTTCATGGATGTCTGGGACGCGATGTGCCGCACGATCATGTCGGCAGGCTCGCGCCGGGGTGCGATGATGGCCACCATGCGCTGCGACCACCCCGATATCGAGCAGTTCATCATCGCCAAGCAGGACCCGGCGCGGCTGAGAAACTTCAACCTCTCTGTGCTGGTGACCGACGCCTTCATGGAGGCGGTGAAGGCGGGCGGCACCTGGGAGCTGCAATTCGACGGCAAGGTCTATCACACCGTCGAGGCGCGCGATCTGTGGAACCGGATCATGCGCGCGACTTACGATTACGCCGAGCCGGGCGTGATCTTCATCGACCGCATCAACCAGATGAACAACCTCGCCTATTGCGAGACCATCGCGGCGACGAACCCCTGCGGCGAGCAGCCCCTGCCGCCCTATGGCGCCTGTCTGCTGGGGTCGATCAACCTCGCGCGGCTGGTGGCGGAGCCCTTCGAGGCGGGGGCCGCGCTGGACGAGGCGGCGCTTGAGACGCTGGTCGCGACCGCGGTCCGGATGATGGACAACGTGGTCGACATCTCGCGCTTTGCGCTCGACGCGCAGCGCCACGAGGCGCAGGCCAAGCGGCGGATCGGGCTGGGCGTGACCGGGCTTGCCGATGCGCTGCTGATGGTGGGCCTGCGTTACGGGTCCGAGGAGGCGGCGCGTCAGACCTCGCGCTGGTTGCACCGGATCGCCCGCGCCGCGTATCTGGCCTCGGTGCAATTGGCGAAGGAGAAGGGGGCCTTCCCGCTCTTTGACGCCGAGAAGTATCTGGAAAGCGGGGCCTTGGCGCATATGGATGCCGATGTCCGTGCTGCCATTGCAGAGCACGGCATCCGCAACGCCCTGCTGACCTCGATCGCGCCGACCGGCACCATCAGCCTTTATGCGGGCAATGTGTCCTCGGGGATCGAGCCGGTCTTTGCCTACAGCTACAAGCGCAAGGTGCTGCAGCGCGACGGCAGCCGGACCGAGGAAGAGGTCGTGGATTACGCCGTCCAGCTTTGGCGCGACAAGTTCGGCCAGGCCGATCTGCCCGACTATTTCGTGAATGCCCAGACGCTGTCGCCTTCGGAACATGTGCGGATGCAGGCGGCGGCCCAGACCTGGGTCGATTCCTCGATTTCGAAGACCATCAACTGCCCCGAGGATATCGCCTTCGACGCCTTCAAGGACGTCTACATGCAGGCCTACGAAACCGGCTGCAAGGGCTGCACCACCTACCGGCCGAACGATGTCACCGGGTCGGTCCTGACGGTCTCGGAAAGCTCGGACGAGACGCCCGAGGCCGAAACCGGCGCCGATGTGGTCTATCTGTCCGACCCGCTGGACCGGCCGCATGCGCTGGAGGGCAACACCTACAAGCTGAAATGGCCTGACAGCGAACACGCCATCTACATCACCATCAACGATATCGTCATCGCGGGCCGCCGCCGTCCCTTCGAGGTCTTCATCAACTCGAAGAACATGGAGCATTTCGCCTGGACCGTGGCGCTGACGCGGATGATTTCGGCGGTGTTCCGGCGCGGTGGCGATGTGAGTTTCGTGGTCGAGGAACTGAAGGCCGTCTTCGACCCGCGCGGCGGGGCCTGGATGCAGGGCAAGTACATCCCCTCGATCCTGGCGGCGATCGGCGGCGTCATCGAGCGGCACCTCGTCGCCATTGGTTTTATCGAAGCTGAAGGCAAGGGGCTGAAGGCCGATCCGAAGTATCAGGCGATGGCCGTCGGTGACACCGCCCGCGGCCCTGCCTGCCCCAGTTGCGGGACGTTCGGAATGCACATGGTCGAGGGCTGCATGACCTGCGTGAGCTGCGGGTATTCCAAATGCGGCTAGCGGTCACATCCCGCGTTGAGTCAGAGAAAGCAGATGAATGCGCAAACGGAAGCATAAGTCTGCGCAAGGGGTGTCAAGGGCGAAACGTACCGCCTCGTGCCCTTGGTCTGCTCTCTGACAAACGGTGATAGAGGCGCTGGGGCAGACGCTCCGGCGCCTTTCGCGTATGGAGGGGATGTGCGGCTCGTGGCATGAAGCTGCGGATCCGGCGAAGGGCCGTCGTGCCGCCGCTATACGCGCCTGAGCATGGCACTGCGGCGCTCGCAATGGAGAGACTCCGGACACGAGGTCGCCTAGAAGCGGTGGGAACTCAGGTGTAGACCGTGAAGCCGACGCAAGCTGTCGCTACGGTCCTGAGTCGATATCAGCGTCGGAGAGATTGTCAGGTGCCCGTCACAGCAAAAGATGTCTACGCCGACACCATGGGCGTCTTTGGAGACGACGTTGACCTGGACCCGGTCGAACGGGGCCTCAAGCGCCAGAAGGTGATTTCCGGCCGAAGACTGGTCACCTTTCTTGTCCGCCACCAGCGTGAGATCAGACCTGAGTGACGCGTCGCGATGGCTTCCTGGGCTAATGGGCTCAACGCTACCTACGAAGACACTGAGCGTCGCAGCTCTGGAAAGGGACTGGTGGCTTCAAGGGGGCGTAGTCCCCGCTCACGTCCGGCGCTGCATCATGATCTGTCCTCGAAGGGCGGTGACCTGCCATTCGCTGCGCCGACCACGAATGACTGTAGTGCGCAGGAAACGGACAGTCGCGCTGACGACCCAGACGGCCGTCAGGCGGATGAAGCTGATGGACGGCGCGCCGCCCTGATGATGCGGGACGGTGCAGAAAAGGGGCATTACCGCATAAAGCATTTCTACTGCATCCGGGCTCTGCGTGGAGTAAAGAACTCTCAATGGAGAAAATCTAATTTCTCATGGTTTCCAGTTCGGCAAGCAGCGGACAGAAATGGTTTCCTCCACTTCCGATTTCGAGTTGCCAGTTACAACCGAGAGGAAGCGGCCCATTGATGCCACACATTGCACCATCTTGCTCCCTGGATGCTTCCACTTGGAAAAGGCGTCGGCAGCCACGATATAAAAAGATGCGTCGATGTTCTTTACTAATTCTGGATTGTGATTACGGTCCGACCCGTGGTGAGGAACGGTCAAGGTAACGGTCTTTCCCATATATATACCGTAGTGCTTTGCAAAAGCCGCAGCACGTATCTTGGCTTTTAGCGCGGCATCGCCCGTGGCGAGCCAGCCGATTTCTTGGAGCGGTGTTGGTCCAAAACAATACGAGCCGAGACTAGCTTGGTACACGCTTTCCGTTGAGCCATCTCTAGCCTTCGGGCCCGAGTAGAGACATAGTGAGGTCAGATTAAAATCGTTCGCGACGACTTCATATGCTGCCGTGAGGTCGGGTACGCCGTTTAGCAGAAGGTCTGCGATATTCTGTGTGTCCGCAAGCCAAGACTTCAAATCTGAAACGGGCATTCCACGAGCTGAAGCTAGTTCACCTAGGAAAAGATCTTTCTTAGACTGAATGGTGGGGTCAATGAATGGCGACAGGATCCATTCAAAGCAGCTTTCCCCACCGGCAGTCGCGATTGCCAGAGTGTCGTCAACCTCTGCAACATTTGTAACCGCCTCAGTCCCATCGGACTCGGTGAATCGCTGCTCATACTCGTATCCTGTACCTTGACCGATCAGTTTCCAGTACAGGCCCCCAGCGCGTTCGCCTCCCCACACGCGAGGAATGTCCGGCGCGCCCTCCGGACCGTCGTCATCTTCCCCTGTTGAGCCCGGAGCGCCACCATCTGGTGAACCACGCCTAACAAAGAGAAGCTGCCGCGGTCCCAATCGTCCCAGTGCATTCGCTGGATCCACGATTAGTTCGCGGAAGAACGTATTGTTGATCGTGGCCGGGTCCTCGTTGACTGCTCTGGCATACGCAAACAGGCGGTCTGCGACGTTGATGAGCGGCATCACGATGGTATCGACCTTCAATCCCTTCGTTCTGTCCAACAGACGTTCGATTCCACTGATGTGGTCGAAGTGGATATGGGAAATGAACAGCACGTCCAGTTCGGCATTCGCGCCAACGGCACTCAGATACTCGTCAATACTGGCATTGCGTTCAATCTCATATTTCTTCATCGCTCCGCAGTCGTAGACGTACCGGAACTTCTGACCATCCTCAGCTTCCAATTCTGCAGTATGGAAGAAGCCTTGGCCGACGGCGCGCTGGTGGCGACGGTTGATGAGTGTCATCTTTGTGTCCTTAGAGCGTAGCCATAAACGCGGCGCGGTATCCGATGCATCCCGCATAGCTTTCATTCAAGCCCAGAAATTTGCGGAACCTTGTCAGGAATTACCGTTTTGGAGAAGTTGGAACGTAGCGGCTTGTCTTAAAAAAGGCCAACCCGGGTTGCGGTCACCGTTGCAGAACGAACACGACAGTCGCCTTGGACTTTATGCAGCTTCAAGTTCAATGGGATGGCTCTTGAATTCTGGCTTCCGTGTAGCGGGCGGCTATTTCCTCTAAGTCAGCTCGTTCCATGCACGCCTCGACGGACGACCCAAGAACGGCCACCGCCGCCGTCACAAGCTGCTCGTAGCGCGGAACCATATCTTGGCTCTCGCCGTGGATTACGCAGTTTCTAACCCACGAGACCGGTTCAAATGAGAGCCGAAGCTCGGCCGGGGCCTGACGCGCCCGCCATTCGGGCACCAGGTTTCCCAAAGCATCGAATGTGACTGTCCATCGCCCTGGTGGGGCGTTCCATAGTATTGTCTTCGCAGGATCAGCTTTCTGTACGTCGAAGAATTCCTGCCCAAGGCGCTCGGCAAGCTTTTGCCAGTCTCCGTAAACTGGACCGCCATCTGCGCCGCGCGCGAAGCCGCTTACTCTGGTAAGTGCGTACTCTAGTCGTGAAAATGTAAGAAATAACTCGAACACCTGCTTATTCAGACCCTCTTCAACGTACATCTGATCTCCTTTGCCGATGTTGATAGGCTCTTCTGCGAAGCTGCAGGCAATTAGACTGCCCGCTTGGCGAGCATGTTAGTGAGCTATGATATGCCATCGACTGGTGATGCGCGAGAGTGCAGTCATAGCACGGATGTCTGCTTTGGGTGGGAGCAGTCATCAGCTGCGCGATCCATGAACGGCAGTTGTGGGTCGGGAGCAGCGGCGCTTCCGGCTGAGGTCTTACACCTGCGCATCATGCGGTCCCTAGCTGACTCACGAAGGTCTCGAGGCGAAGTCACTTCGCCGCTGTATCGTCAGCCGCCGTCGAGAGAAGTGCTTCAAGGAGCCCTGGTTCAAACCAATTCCGGTCTTCCAGAACCTCTGCGTCGACAACGGTCGGTTGACGCTTCAGCTCTTCCAGGCCAGAGGCCATGATGCGTGACATACGATATCCGCCGCGACGGCATAGGTAGACGGAGCCTGATCGACCAAGGAAGCGGTATTCGAGGTCATCCGCATGAATGGCCTGGATGCCTGAGTTTATGCGCCATGCATCCCCACTGAGATACCCGCCGCGCCAGCCGCCCAACACCCTGAGCTGAGTGAAAGCTCTGTCCCGCGTCGCAAACGAAACGTTCAGGATCACCCAGTCGTCAGGTGAATAGTCCATGTGAGTCTTCTCCTTAGTTCGTTGTCGGGAGTGCAATATGTGGTGGGCGTGACACCGCCGGCCAGGGATGAAGCCCGATGCAAAGACTGCATAGGGGTTTGCGCTCGTCATGCCGTGAAGCGGGGTGACCGAGGGCTTCGGGGGATCCCGTTTCAGCTCGATCGCAATGCTGGCCAAGTGGCCTGGTCTGTCTCGCAAGTGGTATGCCTCGCGTGGCGAAGCCGCTCGTCACCTACTTGTCGTCGAACGGAGCCAGGATCGTTCTCAAGAATTCATATGTCTCTTCCGCCACGTCCTCCGCAGCTGAAGCAGGCAGGTCGTGATACCAGAACGACATTGGCAGGGTTGGCTGAATCCAAGCGGGCTTCGCGTAGGTGTTGTCGAGACGAGCGATAAATTCCGCAAACTCGGCCTCATGGGCTTTGATGGCTTGGCTCCGGGGGCCAGTAAGTTTTTCGCAGTGAACGAAGACAGTGCATTTTTCGCCCAGAACCAGCGCGTAGATGCATGGGATTTGATGCGCCTCGCAGTAGTTGGCATGATCCGTCACATCATGGCGGTCATACGTCGTGATGAGGTATTTCATTCCCCGTCTTTCCCCTTGTTTTGATGGGTTCTTGGTTTTGTGGAAGCAAGGTCAGCTGCGGTAGCGACATTGCGCTCGAAAACCGCGCCGTAGTCCTGCCCGTCTGGACTGAAGGGCTCGATACCCGCAGCCGCCAGCTTGGGCCGGAGCGCCTGCCAGGGCATGCCAAGCTCGACGGCCATGCCGCGCAGGGTCACGAAGCGGTCATGGAATGCTGCCAGGTCGCCTGGCGCCAGGAAGCGCTGCCGTGCCTTGGTCTTGGGGTGTCGGCCTTCCGTGGACGGGACATGTCCCTCCCGCACCAGCCGCATGGCGGCGGAGCGTGTCAGACCGCACTGGCGGGCGAAGACATCGATACTGAGGCCGGGGGCCTCGGGGCGATCCAGGAGGCGTTCGATCTCGCCTTTCGTGACCACGATGCTGGCGTAGCCATCGCGGTTGGTGTGCCGACCGATCCGCTGAACCCTGCCACCCTCGAGAAGCTTCAGGACCGTGCCGGGCGAGACCTTGAGGCTTTGCGCGGTCGTCGGGATGTCATCCCAGCCGTGCATGGTCACGTAGATCGGCTCGGCTCCGGTCAAAAGGCTTTCCAGATGCAGGTGCGCGGCACGGACGTCCCATAGCGGCTTGTGATCTCCGCCGTCGATCGCGGGCGGAAAATGGCCCTCGTTCCTCAAAAGCTCGAACTGTGAGCGGGACATGCTCAATGCTTCCTGGAAGTCCTTTGCGGACACCAGGGTGTTGATCCGGTCGAGATGCGGCTGCGCCGCCGTGGCATCGAACAGCTCCCACTGGTCATCGCGGCCGGTCTCGGCGGGCCGGACGAGATCGACATCGACCAGCAGCTTGCGCAGGCGCCGGGGATCCATGCCAAGCTCGCGCGCGGCGGTCCGGACCGAGTGAACCTTTCGCTCCAGCACGGGCTCCCCCATGAGGTCGTCCCCTGGACCTAGTGGCCAGGTGCTCGCGATGTGGTCGCGGAGAAGCTCCCGGAAGGGGGCGTAGGCCTCGCCCAGGAGGTCGAACGCGAGCCTGTCGTACAGCGCGCCGTACTTCTTCTTGGGGCCGTCGGTCGGCTCGCCAATGGTCTCCTGCAGCTGCATCAGGGTATCGCGGACCGTCGCTTCCCCTTCGGTCGCGAAACGGAAGCCCATCTCGAAGGACATCCAGGCACGCTCCGGGCCGAACTTCTTCCACTTTGGGTATCTGACCGCCCAGATGGCGCGGCCGAGCAACTCGCAGAAATGTGCTGCGGCGTAGAGGTCGAACTGATCCAGCCAGCTCTCCGTGGGGGTGCCAGCAAGGCGCGCCTCGATCCATTCATCGAACGGGTTGGGGGCGCGAAGCTCCTTGTCCAGTTTTCCGGCCCATACGCCGGGCGCGATCTCTGCCAAGCGAGCGGCAGCGTCGTAGCGCCGGCTGACATTGGCCTCGGCCCATAGCGGAACGAGAGGATGGTGATGCTTCAGGCAGAGTGTCACAGGCCGGAAGAGCCAGTGGCCCCTGATGTACATGTCGCCTTCAAAACGGTCTGGGGCGGCTTCCGCATCCTCCCGCAGACAGGCAGGGCAGCCCCGGACGGTGCTTTCCTTGATGGCCTTCGCATGAAGGCGATTGCCGCGGAATTCATGCTCCCGGTTGCCCAGGTAGCGCGGCGACCAACGCCGTAGGTCCTCGACGTCAGTCGCGCTGAGATCTGCCAGACGCGCCAAGGCCTCAGGACTGCCGTCGATCACCTTGCTGAAGGGCAGCCCCATGTCGGTACAGAAGCCCGTAGTATCAACGCCGTTCATCGCGGCGAGGCGAGATACGAAGGAAAAGGCCGTTTCCCGATCCTGGAGATCGGGCGCGAGGGGGAGTGGTGTGGTCAACGCGGCGCCTCGTGGTCTTTTTGGCCTTCCTTGCCAGGCTCGGCCTCTTCCATGCGAGAAAGCCTCGCTTCGGGGCATCGATCCTGATGAGCGTAAAGCAGGTGGTCGGGGATCGGCGGAGCGCTTTCGACAAAGCGTTTTACGCGCTCCGGATCAGGTTCAGCCGAGTGCGTCGTACCCCGGTAGGCGATGACGACATGGACAAGCCCAACCAGGCAGACCAACATCCCCGAGATCGAGATGACTGCATCAAACGGCATCATTCAGAACCTGGCCGTGGCTGGCCGAGCGCGACGATGACATCGGTCGCGTAGTACGCGTCACCTTCCGGCACGATAGGGCTGGCGCATCCCCTCAAAACGTGGCGCAGAAAGGCGCGCGTTTCGGGTGCGAGCTTGTTCACCAGGACAGGAACGCCGGTTTCGCTGCACCGAAGCGCGTACTCGAAGTCCTGCTCGAGTGCCTGTCGGTCGGCCGGCAGTTCCCTCATCTCATTCGAGGACTGTGTGTTCGGCGCCGCCGCAATGAAGCAGACCTCCGCCAGGTCATCCTCGTCGTCGCCATGATCTTCGTCCGGATAACCGATCGAGATATTCTGAATGCGGGTCCCCGCGAGGGTGCAGGACAGCCGCCGGTGCGAATGTCCGAAGAACCAGGTTTCGATGTCGCTCCGCTCGAGGACTTCTGTCAGGTCCGAGTGGAAGGCTGGCGTGAGGCCATCGATTGGGCCTGCGGCGGACGGGTGCGGGCCGTGGTGCGTGACGACAAAGGTCCTGCCATTGCCGGCGAAATGTGGGGTCGCCAGTTTTTCTTCCAGCCAAGCGCGGTGTTCCCGATGCACGGCGATTATGTCCTCAGGCGTAACCGGGACTATGCGGCGCGGCAGCACCTGGTCCGGGTCAAGCCACACATGACCGAGCACTTCGATGGAGATCATGTCGAAATCGCGCATGAATCGGCGGGCGAAGTTCTTGGCAGCCTCCTGATCCCCCAGTAGGTCAAAGTCCGTCCACAACGTGGCGCAGAGAAACCGGTCGCTGCGGTGGCGGAGTTCGGTCTTCTGCGCGAACCAACTCCCGCTTGCGTGAACCAGGTCACGCAGCCGGTTCTCGCCGTCGAGCCGCCCAGAATAGTAGTCGTGGTTGCCGGGAACGACGTAGATACGATCGGCGGACACATAGCGGGTCAGGTATGCGAGCGCGTCCTCCAGAGACGGGCCGAAGGTGTCGGACAGGTCACCTGGGACGATCAATGCATCGACGTGTTCCTGGAGCAGCCGATCTTCGAGGCCGTGGAATTGGAGTGGGTTGCTGCCCAGCCAGAAATAGGACCGGAGATGCAGATCGGCTATTACTGCGACCGGTCCGCCATTGTCCGGGATTTCGATAACAGTGGGGCTCGGCAACTTGGACTCCTGAACGACCTACATAGCCCCGCAAAGGAAAGCGGGAACTAACACGTCTGATGGGCTATTTAGGGGCCTGATCCATCAGCATTTTCGCTTGGTCTGTCGCAGCCTTGTCGTGTGTGCAAGCCCCTCGCAGCGCTCACAATTTTTTCGCAAAGGTCGCGGTCCCACTAGAGGCCAAGAGCTGCTGGCCGTAATCGGGATTCAGAAATATTATTCGCAAACGCTCTGAAGGCTGGATTTCGGAGTTTTTCGCAAACTTGGGACGTTCAACGAGGCGAATCTGCGCCTTCAGTCCAGAGAGCGCGTCGCATCTTTCGAATCAATCAACGTCGCAAGGCGGCTGGCCAGGGGGAGCCGTGACCTTTTCTCACGCGATGCGGGGTTGGGCATAGCGCTCGAAGAGCCCGCGCGAGCCGCCCGCCTGACTTTCAACTCAGCGCGGACTAGGTCGTGTTGACAAAAGGGATTCCGCTCGTGCGTAGGGTATGATTCAAGCTGGCATCTGCGATGGAGACCAGCT
>NZ_QNVX01000033.1:0-12311 GCF_003314725.1 Rhodovulum sp. BSW8 | reverse complement strand
CATCACCCACCGTCAGTCCGGGAGCTTGAATCATTCAGCCGTAGCGGTTTCAAGCAGATCAATGGGTCCTGAGCCTAAACCTGTGCACCGATTTGCTTGATGAGATATTTGGCGCCAAAAACCGAGTTTCAATAATCACAGTTCAGAAGACCGGAGGTCAAGAAACGGAAAGGATTCCGAACGTTGCTGATTACATCCTTTGGTATGCGAAAGATATCGATAGCCTGAAGTATCGGCAAGTCTATCGCACGAAGGAAGTCGGTGTCGGCCATGGAAGCGGCCAGAGGTACGATCAAGTTGAGGTGCCTACCGGAAAAAGGATTGCCCTCAACGCGAAGCAAAAGCGAGGCGAGGAGGGTATCCCGGAAGGGCGCGTGTTTCGCCTTACCAGCCTAATCTCCAGCGGAGTGCGAGCGAACACCACCGGAGAGTGGGGATTCCAGGGAAAGGACTACGACTCCGGCGCCACATCGAACTGGAAAACCAGCTATCAAGGTTTGGACAGGCTTCGAAAAGCCAACCGAATTGGAGCGCGGACGTCGTCAATTGAGTACATCAGGTATATCGATGACTTCGCTGCCTATCCAATTTCGAATATTTGGTCCGATGTAGCCGGGGCCGGTGGGATCGTCTACGTCGTGCAAACGAGCGCTTCGATTATCGAGCGCTGCGTTTTGATGAGCACAGATCCCGGCGATCTGGTTCTCGATCCCACCTGCGGCTCTGGCACCACAGCCTTCGTCGCCGAGAAGTGGGGGCGGCGCTGGATCACCTGCGACACCTCTCGCGTGGCGATCACGCTGGCCAAGCAGCGGCTGATGACCGCCAGCTTCGACTACTACGCCCTGCGTTATCCGCATGAAGGACTGAAGGGCGGCTTCGACTACGAGACCGTGCCGCGGATCATGCTGAAGAGCATCGCCAACAACCCCGACATCGACACGATCCACGACGAGGACCACCCGAAGATCGCGGCGGCGCTGGCCGACCTGAACGCCGCGCTGACCGCCGCTCCGCCGAAGCCGCTCAAGCCCGCGCAGGGCGCGCGCAAGGGCAAGCCGGTGGACTTCGCCAAGGGCGACACCCTGCACGAATGGGAGGTGCCCTTCGACTGGCCCGACGACTGGCCCGAGGCCGCCCGCGCGTCGTTCGACGCCTTCCACACCGCCCGCCAGGCGATGCAGCGCCGCATGGACCAGTCCATCGCCGACCATGCCGAGCAGGAAACGCTCTACGACAAGCCGCGCATCGACCGCTCCAAGCTGCGCATCTGCGGGCCCTTTTCGGTCGAGGCGGTGCCCGCGCCGACCGTCCTGTCTCTGGACGAGAGCATGCCGCCACAGGAGGCCGACGAAACCGTCGCCCGCTCTGGCGAGACCTCCCGCCAGTCGCTGTGGCGAGACGAACTGCTCAAGACCGGCGTGCGCGGCAAGGGCGGCGCCATGCTCCGCTTCGCTGAGTTCGAGACTTTGCCGGGACTCAAATACATCCACGCCAGCGGATCGCTGGCCGAGACGGGCGAACGCGTCGTCGTCAGCTTCGGCCCCGAGCACGCGGCGCTGGAGCAGCGGCAGGTGGAACTGGCGCTGACAGAGGCCGAGACCCTGCGTCCGTCGCCCAAGTTCATTCTGTTCTGTGCCTTCACCTTCGACCCGGAGGCCGCAAAGGACATCGACGAGGTGAACTGGCCCGGGGTGACGCTGCTCAAGGCGCAGATGAACACCGATCTGCTGACCGAGGATCTGAAGAAAAAGCGCGCCTCGAACCAGTCCTTCTGGCTGATGGGCCAGCCGGACGTGGAGCTCCGCAAGCGCAACGACGGGCTGTGGGAGGTCGAGGTCAACGGTTTCGACTATTTCGATCCGAAGGCGGGCGACCTCGTCTCCGGCGGCAAGAAGCAAATCGCGATGTGGTCGCTGGACGTGGACTACGACAACCGCTCGCTGATGCCGCACCAGGTGTTCTTCCCCATGGCGGATGCCAAGGGCGGCTGGAACCGCCTTCGCAAGACGGGTCCGTGCGGAGCTGGACGAGGACCTGCTGGAGCAGTTCCACGGCACCGTCTCACTGCCTTTCGAAGCGGGCGAGAACCGGCGCATCGCGGTCAAGATCGTGGACGACCGCGGGATCGAGTCGCTCAAGATCATGCCGCTCGAGGGGTAGGCCCATGTCCCTCATCATCAACACGCCATTCGAGTGCCCCGCGCAGCACTGGGTCGAGGCCAAGGGCGGCAAACTGGAAATCAAGCCCGAACGCCGGCCGGCGAGCTACGAGGTCTTCGACGCGCGCAACAACACCAAGCGCACCGAGGTTCTGGACCTGGTGAACACGATCCGGGCGCGCGTGGACCAGTGGCGCGCGGACGGCTGGCCGGGCGTCACCATCGTCACCCGCAAGCTGCTGGAGCATTGGCACGACCGCGACGCACGGCAGTACCCGTTCTACTTCTGCCAGCTCGAGGCCATCGAGACGCTGATCTGGTGGGTCGAGGGCGCCGAGGCCTACAAGCAGGGCATCGCGATCCCAGGCGACGGCGGGACGTGGGAGCGGCTGTGCAACAAGATGGCCACGGGCGCGGGCAAGACCACGGTGATGGCGATGGTCATCACCTGGCAGGTGCTGAACGCACTCACCTATCCGAAGCGGAACAAGGACTTCAGCCGTGCCGTGTTCATCGTGGCGCCGGGGCTGACCGTGAAGGAGCGGCTGCAGGTGCTGATGCCCAGCGAGGGCAGCTACTACGACGAGTTCAACCTGTGCCCCTCCGAAGCGCTTCGCCAGAAGCTGAACCAGGCCGAGGTACTGATCGAGAACTGGCACACGCTCATGCCGCTGAAGGAAGCGGACCGCTCTGTGGTCAAGAAGGGGCGCGAGTCCGACGAGGCGTTCACGCGGCGGGTGCTTGGCAAGCTGGCGGCGCACAAGGACATCATCGTCATCAACGACGAGGCGCATCACGCCTATCGCAAGCCACCAGAGGTGAAGATCAGCAAGAAGGCGGCCGCGGAACAGGGCATCGATCTGGACGACGCGACGCGCTGGATCGAGGGGCTGGACCGCATCCACAAGACCCGGCGCATCCAGCGCTGTTTCGACCTCTCGGCCACACCCTTCGCCCCGACAGGGAAGAAGAGCACCGACACGGCGCTGTTCGACTGGATCGTCTCGGATTTCGGGCTGAACGACGCGATCGAGGCCGGGCTGGTGAAGACGCCGCGCGTGGTGGTTCGCGACGATGCTGTCCCGGACTCCAAGACGCTCCGGTCGAAGCTCTACCACATCTACCGCGATCCGTCCGTCTCCGAAGACCTGAACCGGGCGAAGGCGGAGCCGCACGAGGCCCTGCCGAAACTGGTCCAGGACGCCTACACGCTGCTCGGCGCGGACTGGCGGGAAACCCGGGCGCGTTGGCGGGAGGCCGGGCATCACTCACCGCCCGTCATGCTCACGGTCTGCAACCGCACGGAGACCGCGGCCCGCATCGAGAACTACTTCAACAAGGGCGATGCACACTGGCCTGAGCTGCACGCTCCAGACCGGACGCTTCGCGTCGACTCGAAGGTTCTCGAGAAGGCCGAGATCGGCGAGACCGCCTCATCCGACAAGGATTACGAGGCGCGCCTGAAGGAGATCATCGACGCAGCAGACCTGCCCGAAACCCGCCGCCAGCAGTTCCTCGCCCTGAAGAAGGAGGAACTGCTGCGCGAGATCGTGGACAACGTTGGGAAGAGGGGAGCCGCCGGTCAGGACCTTCAGAACGTCATATCGGTTGCGATGCTGTCTGAGGGGTGGGACGCCAAGAACGTCACCCACATCATGGGGCTCCGTGCCTTCACGTCCCAGCTGCTCTGCGAGCAGGTTGTCGGGCGCGGACTGCGCCGGGTGTCCTACGACACCGACGATAACGGCCTCTTCCTGCCCGAGTACGTCAACGTCTTCGGCGTGCCGCTCTCGATCTCGGAGACGGGCGAAGGCGGTGAGGCGCCGCCACCGCCGAAGCCCACCACGCAGATCGAAGTAGTGCCCGACCGCGCGCATCTGGAGCTTCGCTGGCCGAACGTGCTGCGCGTGGAGACTGTCGTCAAACCGGAGCTCGCCATCGACTGGAGCAAGGTCCAGCCGCTCGTGCTCGATCCCGCCAGCACACCGATCAGCGCCGAACTCGCCCCGGCGCTCGGCGGCGCGACGGACATGGGCAAGGTCACCGCGATCGACCTCGAGAAGCTACCGGATGGCTTCCGTCTGCAGCGCCTCGTATTCCAGGCTGCGCGGAAGGCGTTTGCAGAGCTGAGCCATGGGTTCACCGGCACCCACGAGTATCTGGCGGCTCAGCTGGTCAGGATCGTCGAGGCGTTCCTCAACTCGGACCGCCTCGACATCCCGTCGCTCTTTCACTCCGATCCGCTTCGGCGGCGTATCCTCATAGCGCTCAACATCGATCTCGTGGTCCAACATGTGCTGAGCAACGTGACTGAGCAGAACACGGAACGCCTGACGCCAGTGTTCGACGAGGAGAACCCGATCGGTGCAACCGGGTTGATGCGCACCTGGTACACGACCAAGCCGTGCTTCCCGACGACCAAATCGCACATCAGCCATCTGGTGGGAGATTCGGCTTGGGAAGGCCACGCGGCCAATGTCTTCGAGAAGCGCGAGGACGTTCTTGCCTACGCCAAGAACGATCACCTCGGTTTCCAGATCTACTACATGTGGGCGGGCTCCCGGCGGCGATATGTCCCGGATTTCCTCGTCCGCCTTGCTGGCGGTACGATCCTCGCGCTCGAGATCAAGGGCACCGACAGCCCTCAGAACAAGGCGAAGCGCGACGCTCTGAACGAGTGGGTGAAGGCGATCAATGCAGCAGGCGGTTTCGGGCGCTGGACTTGGGATGTCGCGTTCAAGCCGGGCGAGGTGCAGGACATCATCACGAAGAACGCGACCGTCGCCGAGCCAGCAGAATAGAGCTCGTGTTTCGGCCAAAGCGCGACAGAGTTGTTCGATCCCGGTTCCGTCTCGATAGTGCCACTGGCATCGAAGTGTTCAGGTCAGCCTAAGATTTTTCCCCTGCTTTTCTGAGGCTTACAGGCTCTACACCAAAATCGGGCAGTCGAGAGGTCCGGAGAATATCGGGGCTGAGAGACCGCTTCCGGGCCTCCCGGCGCAGGGGCCGGTGCTCAGCCCCTCCCGCATAACCTTCGAAAACAACGGAAAAATCCGGCCGCAGCCGGATCGGGAGAACGCTTTCGCAGGGGCAAGTGGCGGAGGGGATGGGCCTGACGTCCAACCTTCTCCGGTCATTAAAGCATTGTTATGGATAGGTTTAAACCATCAGGCGCAAGCCAGTCCCACCGAAACGCCACTAGACAAGCGCGATGTCCGCCCCGCCTCTTGGGGCCAGTAGCGAGTTTTCTTGTGCCGAAGCACTCTCCACTCTTACGAACACCTCCATCGAAAGCAAATCGACGTTCGTTCCGACAAAGTTGCCTGCCACCGGGGTCACCTGTGCGATGTTTCGGGCCACAGCGAGTGGTATCAGGTTCCGAGACCCGAAGCTTCGGTTCGTGGGATCGAAGGCAATCCATCCGGCACCGGGTACAAATATCTCGACCCAGGCATGGGTGGACCCGGAACCCGCAGACCCAAAAAGGCATTCTTCCGCATCTGACAGATAGCCGGATACGATGCGGGAACCGAGTCCAAGTGTGCGCGCGGCTTCGGCGAGCAGGACCGCAAGATCACGGCACGAGCCCCATCGCCGGTCGAGCGTCTCGATCGGTGCCTGGGTGCCTTCAGTGTCGCGGCTCTGGTAGGAAATCTGGGTGAACACACCATTGCTGATGTCCTTCAGCAAGGACAGCGTGTCGGTCGGGCGCGCCAAGACAAAGCCCTCGACCCACAGGGAAAGCCGACCGTCCGGGTCGGGATATTGCGGAACCGTCAACGCGCCCAGATCCGTCCATTCGTCGTCGGCGTAGACAAAGGGGTACTGCGCGGCCGAGGCGGCGATGGCAAAGACCGGCCATGCAGGCGCGGTGAGATCCACTGTGGCACGGCTCTCGATCACCAGATGATCCGTCACGCCGTCAAAGACGGCGGTGGCGACAGCGTTGCCGGCCACGTCATGCGCCCAGGTCACCGTCGCCGTCGGAGAAATGGAGAGGGCATGTGCAAGTAGTCGCAGTTCCCTTGTTTCTCGGGGACGTAGCATCAACCGATGGGGTCCAAGAGGGACCTTTTGACGGTATCTGTAGGTCGTGGTGTGAACGATCTCGAGGCAGGCCAAAATGATGTTCCAGTCAGGATTGAGGAAGACGGCGCGCGGCTGCGGGATCAGCGGCGGCGAGATGCGCCCGCGCTGACGGGCGCGGCGTTCCGCCAGGCATTCAACCCCTTGCAGCGTCGGCAAATCCGTTCTCCGAAGCCTTCGCTCCAGAACGAGGTTTCGCATCGCAGGCATCGGCGTTCTTGCGGAACATCACCTACGGCCCTTGGGGTCGCGATGTCCGGTACGTCACCCTCGGCGATGGCCTCGTCCGCCATCACGTTTTCCCCGCAGCCAGACGGGTGCGTAAGGACGGCGGCGAGTCCGGTCGTGAAGGCATGCCTTCGTTTTCGGCGGTCCGGATCGACTCTTCGTCCCGCGCTCCTCGGGCGGTCGTCTTCGAAGGCGGCGCAGCCAGGTTCGAATCGGATGTCCCAGACCCGGAATAGAGATGTCGCAGGTGCGCCTCGGAGACCCCGTCGGCCTTCATCACGAGCTGTACCATCGGATCAGCCAGCATTTCTTCAAGGAGAAAGTCGGACAACTCCCTGCCGGTCAGCTTGTCCCTGGCGCGTGCTTGGTCGAGGTCGGCAAGGGAAACAGTCAGAGTCCGTGCAAGTCCCGGATGAGATATCCGGGGATGAAGCTTCACAAGGACAGAGGCTTTCCAAGCTGCGGGATCCCGTTGATCAGGGGGCGAAGCCACCTCCGTTTCGATCTCGTACTCTCCCGCCGGGAGCGTCTCGTCAAAGCCCGGAACGGTGAAGGGCCTGGAAAAAACCGCAACGGTCTTGCTCGTCAGATCTTCCATTCGCGCGTTCCTTTCCCATGGTGCTGTGGGCGGTCCGCGCCCTTCACGGGAATGAGGCGCGTAATCGGTGTACACCCTCAAGATGTCTTGGATTTGGCGGGTTCATCCTTGCCAGAAGCCTTGGGCTCAGTCTCCTTGACAGCGGTCGTCGCTGTTTTCGCAGGCTTGCGCTTTAACGCAGCCGCAGCCCTGGCGGTCAGGTCCTTGAAGGACATGTCATCGATCCTTTGATTTTCCGACGCCAACTCCTCGTCCATTTCGGACCGGGATAATTAGCATCGGTACTGAACATATGGGGGCTGGCGACCCGAATTGCGATGGTGCATCGAAAAGGAAGTCAAGTTCAGTCAGGCCAATTCATCCGTCCAGACCTTGAATTCCATCAAAGTGTTCTGGCCGAATGTCTGGGTCAGAGGAACATCGGCAGCATCGCGACCGCGCGCGATCAGGATCCTCGCAAACCTCGGCTTGTTATTGCGCGGGTCGAACATGTGCCATTCTCCGGCAAGGAATACCTCCATCCAGGCAGCAAAATCCCCAGGCGGATGAGGCAGAGGCTCCCCGATGTCGCTCAGGTATCCGGTGCAGTAGCGGGCCGGAATGTTCATGTATCGGCACAGGGCGATGGCGAGATGGGCAAAGTCGCGGCAGACACCCTGCCCCTCGGCGAGGGTCTGCGACGCTGTGCGCGTCGCCTTTGCCTGCATATAGTCGAAGCGGACATGTCCATGCACGAAATCGCAGATCGCCTGGGCGCGTGACCATCCGGGGTCCGTGGTTTCAAAAGGCGCCACGCCTCCTCTGACAGAAGGTCGGTATCGCAATACCGGCTCCCCTGCAGAAACACGAGGGTCTCGAATGGCAGATCCTGAACCGCGTGCTGCCGTGCGCCGGGCATGGAAGGATCAGGCAGGCCCGTGTCGCGGAAGACGCCATCCGTCGACAGGCAGAAGTCGCCCGCCGGAGCCAGGACGCGCGTGCACCAGTTGCCGAAGCCATCCCGGTAGCTTTCGAGGGGCACGCTGGGCGAGGTCACGAGATAATCGGCACGCTCCAGATCGCCGAACCGCGAGTAGTGCACGTTCAGAAGCGCAATCAGCGGCGTCGGTTGAGGGAAGCTGTATCGGAGACGACACCCTATGCTGACGCGCATGCCGGACACGCGGCTGCGCATCGTTCTGTCACCCTCATCTTCCAAGGACGCACGCCCCGTCCGAAAGCTGGAAACCTCGATTGCAGCGCCACCAGTTGCCGGATCGGTCGAGATAGGCGTTCTCCGGCAGATCGATGGCGACGCAGGCGCCATTCAGCACCTCGTATCCGCGCTCGCAGCTCCAGCCCGGTCCATAGGATGCCTCGTACAGATAAGCATTCGATGGCACGACAACGGCGTCGCATCGGTCGTCGATTCTGACGAAGCCTCTCTCACAAGCCCAGGCGGCGCCGTAGTCTGCGTTGGTCAGATAAGCGTTCTCTGGCACGGCAATCGGCGAACATGTCCCTGCAACAGCCTCATAGCCACGATCACAGGTCCATCCGGCCCCCGAGTGATCGTCCGTCAGGTAGGCATGCTCGGGAAGAACGATGGGCACGCATGTCTCGTCCTCCTGCCGGAACCCGCGTTCGCATTGCCAATCGTAACCGGAAGACCGGAGGAAGGCATTGGCGGGCAGCGGGATGCGATTGCAGGATATCCCGTTTTCCTCTTCATACCCACGGTCGCACTCCCACCCCGTCCCGTAGGAGCGCCCGGTTGGATAGGCATGCTCGGGGATGTTGAGAGCCAGGCATTCAGCGGCCTCCACCCGGTAACCGAGGTCGCACACCCATCCGCCGCCATAGCTGCGCGGATGGGCGTTCTCCGGCATTGGGCCGGTGCCATCCTGCGCAAGCACGGGGAAGGCGAAGGAGGCGATCACACCGGCTATGACGGCCGTCCTCGCGATCAGCCTCGCCAAGGGATTTCTCGTCGCAACTTGCTCCCTGGCGGACCAGAGTCCGCCGGTTGCCTCATGAGTCCTCGATAGGCCAAGCGTGAGCGTTCCTGTCAGCCGTCGAGTGGGCGCGGCCGGTAGCGGGGAGACCCTGGAATTCGATCTCGTTGGCATGCCTTCGTTCTCGGTCACATGGATCGAAAAGTCCGTCGGGACTGTCGGGCGGGTGCTGCTGGTCATCGGAGGGACAGCTTGAGCAAGGCCGCAGCCGCAAGGGCATTTTCCTTCTGATGGTAGTCGCCGCGAAACTTGCCATCGACTTGCACCTCCCAGATGCCGTTTCTTTCGCGTACCTGAACCCCACCGCGCTGCGCCGGCCGGTTCATGGAAGAATCCTTTGCTCCTCTGCTTTTCGGCGGCACGGTTTTCACGTTGGTCATTTCCGGCTCCTTCGCGTCAAGCGCGCGAGCTTCTCCGAGAAGCATCACGGCGCGAATGAATTCTTCCGCGTACTCGTCGGTCCCACGGTGGTCGTGTTCGCGCTGCGTCAATTTCATCGGCTCTACGAACCGTTCTCGCAGGTGGTCGGCGAAACGCGGCTCGGTACGGGCCATGTAGGCGATCAGAGCCTGCAGAATCCGTTCATGGGCCAGCTCTCGCCTCATCGCGATCCAGGTCTTGCCATCCACCTACCAGTCAGGCGGACATCGGGTGCTGACGCAGGTTAAGGGAACGGAAATAAAGTGGGCGTGTCTTGCTCGGAAGCGGAAAGAAGCCGGCCTTGGCAGTCCAAGTGTCATTAAGGTGCCCCGGCCATGACTATGGCCGTCAGCCTTCATTGGAGAATAGGTGTTCATTACCAAAACCAGAGCCTACCCAAAGGAACTGCGCAGGACCTTGCCTGGGCGTAATCATGCTGCCTGCTTGCCGATCGCCCAGATGATTACGAGCGCGGACAATGACAGGAGGAGAATGGCGGCCGCCTCGATCAGTATGTTTTCCGGGGCCATTTCCTTGCCCTGCAGGACGACCAGCCGTCCGACCGCAGTGATCGCAATAAAAATTGGATACACGAACACAGAATTGCGTTTGGCGTAATACACCGCAACCATTCCGATCACTTCAAGATAGAGAAACATCAGCAGAATATCGGCCAGCAGGATTGTGCCAAGGCGATAGATGGCCACGATTTCGAAGGCGACGGCGAGGAGGGTCATGGCCACGATCACAACCAGCAACAGACGCTCGATGAAGTGGAACAGACCCAGGGCAAACAGCCTTTCGCCGCGCCCTGCCCCGTCGTCTTCCTTCAGGGGCACCGCCCTGTCGACCGCTGCCGCTCCCGCTTGATGCGCTCTATTCATGATGGCGGCCCTTGGCCACGAAGCTATCGGCCCACATCGACATGCGCGGGGAACGTCCTGCGCTCTGCCCTCACAGATCCAGTTCCTTCAGGCAGGCTTCCGCAATGTCTCGGTTGGGGGCATCGGTTCCCGGCATTGTCGCCCAGCCGGCCGTCATGAGCGCGTCGCGCCGCTGATAGGTCGAGGCGACCTTGATCGTTGCCATCTTTTCCGCCCGCGCCGGATCCGACCGCGCCATGTCGAGGCAAACCGGCACCATGGAGGCGACGACATCGTCTTGGGACATCGCCATCGCCCTCTCGTTTGCGGTTCCGCCGGTCACCCAGCCGCCCCACGTGAATCCGACGACACCGACGCAGACCGCGCCGATCAGCGCGCCATAAATGCCGGGTTTGAGCCATTCGGGAGTGTTCATGTTCTGTCCTCCTGCGGGGAAAGCGCCGCATCGCTGTAGCCCTTCTTGGCCTCGGTCGCGGTCTGATCCCGGCTCAGCGCCTCTTTCAGGTCGCTGTCGGAAATCGCCCGTAACTCTGTACGTCCCGCATGACCGCCCCTTCCGCGCACCTTCAGGTAGGTCGCCGTCCGGCGATACGCCTCGAAGCTGAGCCCCTGGAGAAGCTCTTCTTCGACAAGAACCTCGTAGTCGCCCGCGGGCAAATCTCCCGGGTGTCCCGGCAAGGTGAACCGGTTCGAAAATGTCACCGTCGATCTGGTCGACCGCATGTTCATCTCTGGTCTCCGCGATGTTGGCAGATCCGTCGCTCACCACGGGTGACGGCCCCTTGGAGTGCGGGACGGACCAGTCGAACGATAGCGTGCCTTGTACCTCGGGATCGTCCGACCGGCGCTGACGCATGTTAGCCCCGGGCGCAAAACCCGTTGCGGCCTTCCCTTGGGGGGCAGTCGCCAGCACTGACCTGTGCAAGGGCGGCGAGACCGACCTGCGCGTATCCTTTGGGAAACAGGGATGATCTGCGTTCCTGCAACTCTTGAAAGGATTGGCGATGGCCGCCCCCAATGTTCTCGACCCGCACCCGCCCGAGTTCGATCGGTTTCTCCATGCATCCGTCGGCGAGGACCGGAACGGCTTTGCCGTGACAGTGCTCTCCGCGCTTGCGCGGCTTGGCCTCGATCCATGGAAGGAAACAGCTGAACTGGTCACGCTGGGGCGCGACGCCGCGCGGGCGCGATTGGGGACACTGCTTGCTCGTTTTCGGGACGTTCCTGCGCTCGCCCGCGATCACGGCAGGATCGCACGAGACCTGAGCCAGCTGCTCCCCGAAGGACCGACGTCAGGTGCCCTGCAGCGCGCTGCCTCCAAAGTGGCCGGCGGCCGCCCGGGAACAAGCGGAGCGATCTGGGTGGTGCTGGCGATCGTCTTTGCTCTGTTTCAGATGTTCATGATTGGCGGGTCGGGGGCAGGCGAATGACCGTCTCAACCGCGACCGCAAGGACACCGCCCCATGCCGCACACAAGTCCGGCACGCTATCGCCGCGCGAACAGAGCGTTCTGTGGGACATGGAGGAGCACTTCTGGACCAGTGGCGCCGACAACGCGCGGGCAACGACTGCGACCAACGCCGTCATGGTCTTCCCCTATCCGCCCGGCATCCTCCAGGGTGACCAGATCTGGACCCACCTTCGTGAAAGGACTGGCTGGCGCTCCGTAGTCATGGCCGAACGGCGCGTAATGCGGTGTCATGACATCGCCATTCTCACCTATCGCGTCTCGTCGGAGAAGGCCGATGTGCCGATCTACAAGGCCCTCTGCGCCTCTACCTACCTCAACGATGACGACAGATGGCTGAGGATTTCCCACCATCAAACTGTTGTGACTTGAGAAGCGCAGAGGCATACGACCTGTGACCTGCCCCCCTTGGGTCCCTCGTTCATAACGAGAGTCTGCGGGTTTGAGATTGGTAGTCTGGGCAGTCTTTCT
>NZ_QNVX01000032.1:0-46182 GCF_003314725.1 Rhodovulum sp. BSW8 | reverse complement strand
CAGAAAGACTGCCCAGACTACCAATCTCAAACCCGCAGACTCTCGTTATGAACGAGGGACCCAAGGGGGGCAGGTCAACCCCGCTCATCGCCTTGTCCGCGAAAACTTCGGCTACTCTCCAGTCGCGCTCCTCGCCAAGCCGTCGGCACAGCCGCACCTGATCCGGGATCGAGGCCGCCGACTGAAGATCCGTCGAATAGCGCGCGCAGATCGCCGCGCGCGGTGCCGCCGTCCGAGTCGTCATGCTCAGGCCCGGGCCCAGGCCCCGGTTGAAACACTGCGTGTTGGGTTGCGATAGGAGGATCGTGTCGCGTCTTCATGGGGGTGCGAACCACGACAAGGTCCGGCAAGACCCTATAAAGCGCGTTGAGGATGGCTTAAAATCCTGTTTTATTTATGAAATTATGGGGCTGCCCCCCACCGCCCGTACCAGTCAGGATCGGCCGCCAAGCCCCCCGAACGCGGGCACCGCCCGGGAAACCGCCCCAGCCGTGGACCACGCCCGGGCTTGCGCCATCGCGCATCACCGGCTAGACCGCGCGGCGCACCCTGTGGTGGACCGACGCCATGACGGACCATGCACATGATGCGCCAGGGCATCTTCCGCCCGGAGGGCCGATAGCTCAGGGGTAGAGCGGATGGTTTACACCCATCGACAGCGGGGGTTCAATTCCCTCTCGGCCCACCACCTGAAACCTAATCATATGAATTTAAAAATTAAGTCCGGAAATTGCTCCGCGACGGATCAATCGTGGGGCGCCTTGCGGATTTCCGGCGGCGTTTCCAGCGAGAGAATGCCGCCCCATCTCCGATAGCCCCACCCCCCCTTTGCAGCGGAGCGTGCCCCGTGCCGAACCTGACCGTCGGTGGCGGCCGCAGGCCGGACCTGGGACCCGCAAATGACAAAGATACGAAAGACGGACGTGGCGACATGCTTGCGCGACGCCTCTCCCCCATCGGCCCTCCGGCTGCAGAGCTCGCACCGGACGGCCTTCGAAACCGCCAGGCTGTCCTGCGATCACCGACAAATCGCTTTCAGAGCATGTCGCAGCCGCCATCGGCGAGGGGCGAACGCGGTTCTCGCAACACGGTCGGCCTGCCCGACCTGCGGCGAACCGCCTCCGACGCGCTAGCCGATCCGGCCCCGATTGCCGCCCACCTGACCGCGATGCAGCAGCAGATGGTCCAAGAGAACGCAGGCCGCCATCGCCTCGCCGACCGGCACCGCGCGGATGCCGACGCAGGGGTCGTGGCGTCCCCGGGTGACGATCTCGGTCTCTTCGCCCGCAACCGTCACCGTGCGCCGGGGCGTCAGGATCGACGAGGTCGGCTTGACGGCGAAGCGCACCACCACATCCTGCCCGGTCGAGATCCCGCCGAGGATGCCACCGGCATGGTTCGAGGCATAGACCGGTCCGTCGGGCCCCATGGTCATCTCGTCGGCATTCTCGACCCCGGTCAGGGCCGCGGCCGCCATGCCCTCGCCGATCTCGACCGCCTTCACGGCATTGATGCTCATCATCGCGGCCGCCAGATCGGTGTCGAGCTTGCCATAGATCGGCGCGCCTAGGCCCGCGGGCACACCCGAGGCCGCGATCTCGACCACCGCGCCGACCGAATTGCCGGCCTTGCGGAGCCCGTCAAGGTAGCTTTCCCAGTCCGACGCCGCCTGCGCATCCGGCGCCCAGAACGGGTTGCGCTCGATCTGATCGGCATCGAAACGCGCGCGGTCGATGGCATGGGGACCGATCTGCACCATGTAGCCGGTGATCTTCAGGCCCGGCGCAAGCGAAGCCAGCGCGGCCCGCGCCACGCCGCCCGCCGCCACCCGCGCCGCGGTCTCGCGCGCCGAGGACCGGCCGCCGCCGCGATAATCGCGGATGCCGTATTTCTGCCAGTAGGTGATATCGGCATGGCCGGGCCGGAACTTCTGCGCGATGTCGCCGTAATCCTTCGACCGCTGGTCGGTGTTGCGGATCATCAGCTGCACCGGCGTGCCCGTGGTCTGCCCCTCGAAGACGCCTGACAGGATCTCGACCGCATCGGGTTCCTGCCGCTGGGTGGTGAACCGGCTTTGCCCGGGCTTCCGGCGGTCGAGCCAGTGCTGCAGCATCGCCTCGTCGACCGCGATGCCGGGCGGGCAGCCATCGACCGTGGCGCCAAGCGCGGGCCCGTGGCTTTCGCCCCAGGTGGTGACGCGGAACAGATGGCCGAAGGTGTTCAGGCTCATTCTTGGCTCATGGGGACGATCTCCTTTGGCTTATGGGCATAGCCGCCGGGCGCCCGCCTCTCAAGGGGTTTGCCCAGGGCGCGCGGGACAGGACCTGAGTTTGGCTTGCGGACC
Organism: Rhodovulum sp. BSW8; assembly: GCF_003314725.1. Lineage (NCBI taxonomy): Bacteria > Pseudomonadati > Pseudomonadota > Alphaproteobacteria > Rhodobacterales > Paracoccaceae > Rhodovulum > Rhodovulum sp. BSW8. Next base: position 43,838 of record NZ_QNVX01000032.1, on the reverse strand, counting down.
GCGCGGCGGGGCGCTAGCGTGACCCTCACCTCGGGGTGCCCCATGGGGCTGAGATGCGCGACCCGCGAACCCGTTGAACCTGAACCGGTTAGAACCGGCGGAGGGAAGGCCCATGGACAGATTTCCACCCTTGCCCGTCCGCCCCCATCTTTGGAGGAGGACCATGCGTTTCACAGTATTTGCCGCTGCGCTGGCCGCGTCCGCCCTGCCCGCAGCGGCGGACGAGCGGCCCGAGCTGACCGTCTACACCTATGAAAGCTTCGTGACCGAATGGGGTCCCGGTCCGATCGTCGAAGCCGCCTTCGAAGCCCAATGCGGCTGCGATCTGACCTTCGTGCCTGCGGGCGATGGCGCGGCGCTGCTGGCGCGGCTGCGGCTGGAAGGCGACCGGACCGACGCGGATGTCGTGCTGGGGCTCGATACCAACCTCACCGCCGCCGCGGCCGAGACCGGGCTGTTCGCGCCGCATGGCCGCGACGACGCCGTGCTAGACCTGCCGGTCGGCTGGGAGGACCCGCTGTTCCTGCCCTATGACTGGGGCTATTTCGCCTTCGTCTACGACAAGACCCGCCTGCCCGAGCCGCCCGCCAGTTTCGAGGACCTGATCGCCGCGCCCGAGGATCTGAAGATCGTGATCCAGGACCCGCGCAGCTCGACCCCCGGTCTGGGGCTGCTGCTGTGGGTCAAGGCCGCCTATGGCGACCGCGCGCCCGAGATCTGGGAGGGGCTTGCGCCGCATATCCTGACCGTGACCAAGGGCTGGACCGAATCCTACGGCATGTTCATCGACGGCGAGGCCGACATGGTGCTGTCCTACACCACCTCGCCCGCCTATCACCTGATCGCCGAAGAGGACTATACCAAGGCCGCCGCCCGTTTCGACGAGGGCCATTACCTGCAGATCGAGGTGGCGGGCATCGTGGCCTCGTCCGACCAGCCGGAACTGGCACGGCAATTCCTCGACTTCATGCTGACAGAACCCTTCCAGGCGGCGATCCCCACGACCAACTGGATGTATCCGGCGGTCACTCCCGAAGCCGGGCTGCCCGCGGGCTACCAGACGCTGATCCGGCCCGAAACCGCGCTGATCTTCCCGGCGGACGAGGCAGCCGAGGTGCGGGACGAGGCGCTGGCCGAATGGCGCGACGCGCTCAGCCGCTAGGCATCGCGACCGGGCTGGGGCTGGGCGCCGCCGCAGTGACGCTGGCGCTCGCGCTTGGCACCATCGCGGCCGTCGCCTGGCGGGCGGAAGGGGCCGCCCGGCTGGGCGCTGCCGATCTGGCGGCGGTGCGCTTCACGCTTTTGCAGGCGCTGGCCTCGGCCGCGCTCAGCACCCTGCTGGCGGTGCCCGTGGCCCGGGCGCTGGCCCGGCGCCGCTTTCCCGGCAGGGGGCTTCTGATCACCCTTCTCGGCGCACCTTTCATCCTGCCCGTGATCGTCGCGGCGATGGGCCTTCTGGCCGTGTTCGGCCGCAACGGCCTTCTGTCGGCCGCCCTTGCGCCTCTTGGGCTTGGCCCCATCGACATCTACGGGCCGGGCGGCGTAGTGCTGGCCCATGTCTTCTTCAACCTGCCGCTCGCCACACGGCTGGTGCTTCAGGGCTGGCTGGCCATTCCGGCCGAACGCTTCCGGCTTGCGGCCGCGCTCGGCTTCGGCCCGGCCGCGCACTTCGCCCATATCGAACGCCCGATGCTGCGCGAGGTGTTGCCCGGCACCTTCCTTGTCGTGTTCCTGATCTGTCTGACCAGCTTCGCAGTCGCCCTGACGCTGGGCGGCGGGCCGCGCGCGACGACGGTCGAGCTGGCGATCTATCAGGCCTTCCGCTTCGATTTCGACCTCGGCCGCGCCGCCTGGCTGGCGCTGATCCAGGTCGGGGTCTCGGTCGCGGCCGCGCTGGCGGCCTTCGCCATCGCCGTGCCGGGCGCCTTCGGCCCGGGGCTCGGCCGCCCGATCCCGCAGTTTGGCACAAACGGGCGCTGGCTCCGGCTGCAGGACGGGGCCAGCCTGACGCTGGCAACGCTGTTCCTGATCCTGCCGCTTGTCATGGTGGCCTTCCGCGGCCTGCCGGGATGGGCCAGCCTGCCCGCCTCGGTCTATTCCGCCGCGCTGCGCTCGCTTGCCGTGGCGCTTGGCTCGGCCGCGCTGACACTGGCGCTGGCCCTGCCGATGGCCATCGCCATCGACCGGCTCAAGGGCCTTCGCGGCCGGGCGGTGCAGGCCGCGGGCACGCTCACCATCGCCGCTTCGCCGCTGGTGATGGGCACCGGGCTTTTCATCCTGCTTTACCCGCTGGCCGATCCGCGAATTCTTGCCCTGCCGGTCACCGCGACCGTCAATGCCGCGATGAGCCTGCCTTTCGCGCTGCGCGCCCTGGTGCCCGCCGTGGCCGAGGCCGAGCGCAACCATGGCCGCCTTGCCGACAGCCTCGGCATGGCCGGGCGCGCGCGGCTCAAGCTGATGCTGCTGCCGCGCCTCAGGCGACCCATCGGGTTCACGCTGGGGCTGTCGGCCGCGCTCTCGATGGGCGATCTGGGCGTGATCGCGCTGTTTTCCGACCCGGGCCATGCCACCCTGCCGCTGCAGCTTTACGGGCTGATGGCGGCCTACCGGATGGACAGCGCGGCCGCCGCCGCCCTGTTGCTGCTGGCCCTCAGCCTTGGGCTTTTCTGGATCTTCGACCGCGGAGGACGCGCCCATGCTGAGCCTTGAACGCCTTGCGATCCTTCAAGGCGGGTTCTCTCTCACCGCGGACCTGACGGTCGCGCCGGGGCAGATCGTGGCGCTGCTGGGCCCCTCAGGCGCGGGCAAGTCGACCATCCTCGACACCATCGCGGGCTTTCTTGCACCCGACCGGGGCCGGGTGCTCTGGATGGACACCGATCTTGGCCCGCTCGCGCCAGGCGACAGGCCGCTCTCGGTGCTCTTTCAGGACAACAACCTCTTTCCTCACCTGACCGCCGCCCAGAATGTCGGGCTCGGCCTTCGCCCCGGCCTTCGGCTCGACCGGGACCAGACCCGCGCGGTCGAAACCGCGCTCGCCCGGGTCGGGCTGGCCGGACTCGGCCCCCGGAAACCGGCGGCGCTGTCGGGCGGCCAGCGCGGCCGGGTGGCGCTGGCCCGGATGCTGTTGCGCAACCGGCCGCTGATGCTGCTGGACGAGCCCTTCGCGGCGCTCGGCCCCGCGCTCAAGGCCGGGATGCTCGATCTCGTGGCCGAACTGGCGCGCGAGACCGGCGCCACCGTCCTGTTCGTCACCCACGACCCGGCCGATGCCCGCGCCATCGCCGATCAGACGATCCTGGTCGCGGAAGGTCGCGCCCATGCGCCCCGGGCGACGGCCAAGCTTCTGGCCGACCCGCCGCCCGCGCTGCGCGCCTATCTGGGCTGATCGCGCCTTTCGCTTCTTCTTGGCGAAAATACCCATGACACGCCCGGTCCGGGGCACGGTCGGCGGCCCAATGCGCAAACCGTTGCGCAAACCGGAGTACAAACGAAAAACGCGCCCCGAAGGGCGCGTTTCCGTCAACCGGAGGTCCGGCGATCAGACGTTCTTCTTGGGCTTGTAGGGGGCCCAGAGACGCTTGTTCGTCAGATAGAGCAGCACGGTCAGCACGCCGAGGAACAGGACCGAGATCACGCCCGCCTCCTTGCGCGCCATCAGTTTCGGTTCGGCCGTCCACATCAGGAAGGCCGCAACGTCCTTGGCCTCCTGTTCCATGGTCGCCTCGGTCCCGTCGGCATATTCCACATCATCACCGAACAGCTGGGGCGGCATCGCGCTCCAGCCGGTCGAGAAGACCGAGTTCTCGTAATAAAGCGTCCCCGCCTCTTCCTTGGTCTCGTCGCTGAAGGCGAGCAGGTAGGAGGTGATGTATTCGGGTCCGCCCATGCCGTTGAAGAACTGCGACAGGCCGGTGCCAAGCGGACCGTGGAAGCCCGCCCGGGCCTTCGCCATCAGGCTCAGGTCCGGGGCGCCCGGATAGGTCGCCTCGGGGAAGTGATCCGTCGGCTTGCCGTCGCGGTAATCCTCGAGCTCGGGATCGAAGATGCTGTAGCTCGCCGCATAGGCGCGCATCGCATCGTCGCTCAGCGTCGGCCCGCCCGGCTCGGAGAGCGACCGGAAGGGCACGTATTTCAGACCGTGGCAGACCGAGCAGATCTGGGTGTAGATCTGCAGGCCGCGCTGCAGCTGAGCCTGATCGTATTTGCCGAAAGGTCCCTCGAAGGAAAACTTGTAGTCCTTCACATGGCCGCCCTCGGCGGCCCAGGCGCCACCCGCCCCCAGCGTCAGGGCGGTCAGGGCGGTGATCGTCAGTTTCTTGAACATCTTATCCGATCCCTTCTGTCACTCGGCCGGCGTGGCCTTGCCGGCCGCGGCGCCGTCGCCGTAGTGGGCGTTGAAGTCTTCCTCGATGGTTTCCGGCTGCGGCAGCGGCTTCTCGATCACGCCCAGCACCGGCAGGATCACCAGGAAGTAGGCGAACCAGTAGGCGGCCCCGAGGAGCGAGATGTTGGCATAGACCGCCTCGGCCGGCATCCCGCCCGCCCAGGTCAGCAGCACGAAGTCGACCACGAAGAGCGCGTAGGCCAGCTTGAACTGCGGCCGGTAGCGGCCCGAGCGCACGTTCGAGGTGTCGAGCCAGGGCACCAGCGCCATCACGATGATCGAGCCGAACATCGCGATCACACCGAAGAACTTGGCGTTGACGACGCCGAAGGTCAGCCAGTCGACGATCATCACCACCCAGACGTCGGCGGTGAAGGCCCGAAGGATCGCGTAGAAGGGCAGGAAGTACCATTCCGGCACGATATGCGTCGGCGTCTGCAGCGGGTTCGCCTCGAGGTAGTTGTCGGGGTGGCCCAGATAGTTGGGCATGAAGCCCACGATCGCGAAGAACACGACCAGAACGACGCCCAGCGCGAAGAGATCCTTCATCACGAAATAGGGCCAGAAGGGCAGCGTGTCCTTGTCGGCTTCTTCCTTGGACCCGCGGCGAACCTCAACACCCGTGGGGTTGTTGTTGCCGGTGGTGTGGAACGCCCAGACGTGGACGATCGACAGCCCGAGGATCACGAAGGGGATCAGGTAGTGCAGCGAGAAGAACCGGTTCAGCGTCGCGTTGCCGACGGCCGGTCCGCCCAGCAGCCATTGCTGGATGTCGTGACCGATCCACGGGATCGCGCCAAAGAGGCCGGTGATCACGGTAGCGCCCCAGAAGGACATCTGGCCCCAGGGCAGAACGTAGCCCATGAACGCGGTCGCCATCATCGCCAGGTAGATCAGGATGCCGATGATCCAGGTCACCTCGCGGGGCGACTTGTAGGACCCGTAATAGAGGCCGCGGAAGATGTGCAGGTAGACCGCAACGAAGAACAGCGAGGCGCCGTTCGAGTGCAGGTACCGCAGGAAGTGGCCGCCGTTCACGTTACGCATGATGTGCTCGAGCGAGGCGAAGGCCATCTCGGTGTTCGGCACATAGTGCATCGCCAGGACGATGCCGGTGACGATCTGCAGCACCAGCGTGAAGAACAGAACCACGCCCCAGATCCACATCCAGTTGAGGTTCTTCGGCGTGGGAATCATCAGGGTGTCGTAGATCAGGCTGATGACCGGCAGGCGCCGTTCCAGCCATTTCTCGGGGGCCGACCCCGGTTCGTAATGATCGTGAGGAATACCGGACATTCGGGGGCTCCCTTAACCGAGTTGGATGGTCGTCTCGTCCACGAAGGACGCAACCGGGATGTACATGTTCTCGGGCGCGGGGCCCTTGCGAATGCGGCCCGCGGAATCGTAGTGCGAGCCGTGGCAGGGGCAGAACCACCCGCCGAAATCACCGGACTGGTTGCCGATCGGAACGCAGCCGAGATGGGTGCAGACGCCGATCATGACCAGCCATTTGCCCTCTTCGTCCATCGTCCGGTTCTGGTCCGTCGCCTCGCCCGGCTTGTTGGGGTTGCGCGAGTTGTTGTCGCGCAGGTCGCCCAGCGGAATCGAGCGCGCCAGTTCGATATCTTCGGGAGTGCGCAGGCGGATGAACACCGGCTTGCCGAGAAACTTGACAGTAATCTGCTGGCCTTCGGACACCGACGACACGTCGACCCGGATCGAACTCAGCGCCTGCACGTCGGCGGAGGGGTTCATCTGGTTGATCAGCGGCCAGATGGCCGCACCTGCGGTCACAGCACCGGCGCCCGCCGTGGCATAGTAAAGGAAGTCTCGGCGGGTGCCGTCGTGATCTTCTGCGTGCGACACGAGAATTTCTCCTTTCCAGGACCGGGTCGCCCCCGGTCGATTCGAAAAAACGGGCCAAGGGATTCCTCGGCCGTTTACCAGACTTACCTAGCCCCGGCAGGAAAATTGCGTCCAGCGGACATAGCCGCGCAGCGACGGCGGAGGCTCAGACGGATTCCGGTCGACCGCCGTATACCCCTCAGGGACAATTCCAGCCAGAGGGAATCGGGTTATTAGACCGATTCTGAGACGTTCAACCGCATGCCAAGACACTATATTGCGCTATTTGGGCTGTTGTTCAGGCCCCCGTCCCGCCCCGGCGTCACACCCGGCGGACCCGCAGCCGACCGAACGCCGAGGCGTCGATCTCGACCCCCGGGCCGGCGGTGCCCATGCGGAAAGTACGGCGCATCCGGGCGGCCCCGTTCACCTGTTCTTGATCACGGCGGAAGGTCAGCCCCTCGCCCAGCTCGTCCATGGCGTCTTCGGTGCGCTGGTCGCGGCGCAGCCCGTCCCGGCTTTTCGACAGCGCATAGGCGGCCAGAGCGACCGCGCCATAGCGCAGGCCGTAGCGCAGGGCGACGGTCGCGATGGGGGCGAGAGGCAGGGGCATCGGCGAAACTCCTGGAAGACTGCCCAAAATATAGGCTGCCGAGGGGCACCTGTCCATTCACATATCGGTCGGCGGTCCCGGGCAGCGTCGCGCGCGGTCTTGCGAGGGCGGAAAAGCCCCTAGTCCACCTGAAGCCGGGTCTCAGAGCATCCGGCGATGGTCGCGGTCACGATCCGGCTCTCGGGCCGGTCCGACGCGAAATCGACCTCGGTGAACTGCTCGGTCCGGCCCATGCGGGGGCTTTCCATCAGAATCCGGTGAGAGAGCCCGATCTGGGCCGCCAGATGCCGCGCGACCTGCGCGTCGCCCGCGGCCCTGAGCCGCGCCGCCCGGTCGCGGATCGCCGCGCCCTCGACCTGAGGCATCCGCGCCGCGGGCGTGCCGGGACGGGGCGAATAGGGAAAGACGTGCAGCCAGGTCAGGTCGCAGTCCTCGACCAGCCGGAGCGAATTCTCGAACATCGCATCGGTTTCGGTCGGAAAGCCCGCGATGATGTCGGCGCCGAAGGTCATGTCGGGGCGCAGGCGCCGCGCCTCTTCGCAGAACCGGATCGCGTCGGCACGCGAATGCCGCCGCTTCATCCGCTTGAGGATCAGGTCGTCGCCCGCCTGCAGCGACAGGTGAAGATGCGGCATCAGCCGCTCTTCCCCGGCAATGGCGCGCATCAGGGCATCATCGGCCTCGATGGAATCGATCGACGAGATCCGAAGGCGCGGCAGCTCGGGCACCAGTTTCAGGATGCGCGCCACCAGATCGCCCAGCCGCGGCGTGCCGGGCAGATCGGCGCCCCAGCTGGTCAGGTCGACGCCGGTCAGCACCACCTCGTTATAGCCCGCGCCGACCAGCCGCCGGATCTGGTCGACCAGCACCCCCGCGGGAACAGACCGCGAATTGCCCCGCCCGAAGGGGATGATGCAGAAGGTACAGCGATGATCGCAGCCGTTCTGGACCTGCACGAAGGCGCGACTGCGGGTGCCGAAGCCGTCGATCAGGTGGCCCGCCGTCTCGGTCACCGACATGATGTCGTCGACCATGACCTTTTCGGTCTCGCCGATGAAATCGGGACCCTTCGCGATCCCGGCCCAGGTCTCGGGCCGCATCTTTTCGGCATTGCCGATCACCAGATCGACCTCGTCCATCTCGGCAAAGCGCCCGGGCTCGGTCTGCGCCGCGCAGCCGGTGACGACGATCCGGGCCTCGGGGTGTTCGCGCCGCAGCCGCCGGATCTCTTGCCGGGCCTTGCGCACCGCCTCGGAGGTGACGGCGCAGGTGTTCACGATCAGCGCGTTTTCCAGCCCTGCCTCGGCGGCCAGCGCCTTCATCGCCTCGGTCTCGTAGGCGTTCAGCCGACAGCCAAGCGTGGTGAACCGGGGCGCCGCGCCGTCCATCAGCCGACCTCCGCCAGGAAAGGGGCGGTGAAGACCCCGTCGAAGACATGCGCCGTCGGACCGGTCATCCAGACCCCGTCCTCGCGCCAGTCGATCTGCAGGTCGCCGCCATCGAGCAGAATGGTCACCGAGCGCCCGGTCAGCCCCCGCCGCGCCGCCGCGACCGCCACCGCACATGAGGACGAGCCCGAGGCCAGCGTGATGCCCGTGCCGCGTTCCCAGACCCGCATCCGGATGCGGTCAGGTCCGGCCAGATGCGCGACCTGCACATTGGTGCGCTCGGGAAAGAGCGGATGATGTTCGTGCTCGGGGCCGAAGGTGGCCAGGTCGACCGCCTCGGCATCGGGGACGAAGAAGGTGCAATGCGGGTTGCCCATCCCGGTCGCCACCGGCTCGCCCGCAATCGGCAGCCGGTCGAGATCGACCTCGCGGGCCAGCGGCACGCCCTGCCAGTCGAGGATCGGCGGCCCCATGTTGACCGAGGTCCGCCCGCCGCCCGCGTCGCGCGCCGAAAGCCGCCCGCGTTCGGTGACAAGCGTCAGCTCGCGCCGTCCGGTCTCGTCGATCAGATGCCGGGCGATGCAGCGGGTTGCATTGCCGCAGGTGGCCGAGGGCGAGCCGTCGGCATTGTAGAAGACCAGCCGCGCATCGGCGTCCGCGGCGGGTTCGATCACCGCCAGCTGGTCGAATCCGACGCCCCGGTGCCGGTCGGCGATGGCCGCGACAAGGCTGGCGGACAAGGGCCTTCCGCCCTGCCGCCGGTCGATCACGACGAAGTCGTTGCCCAGCCCGTGCATCTTCATGAAGGGCAGGCGTTCGGGGTCATTCCTCCGTGCCATGGGGCGGTCCTATACACCCGGCCCGGGGGCCTTTCCAGCGTCCTGCGAAAAATGATGGATTTTGCCCTTGACCGCCCTCGCGGGTTTTTCTAGTTAGCAGGCCTCAAGTGGGCCGTTAGCTCAGTTGGTAGAGCAACTGACTTTTAATCAGTGGGTCACAGGTTCGAATCCTGTACGGCTCACCACTTAAGACAAAGAAAAGAAACGACTTTTCGCATGTTCGAAAAGTGAAGCGTCCGCCAGTCCGCGAGCGTCCGCCGCGGACGCTGCTGGCAGGGGCGGTTTCTGGGTGCTTTTCCGCGTCGATCATCCTTCCTGACGACAGGTGTTGCAGAGCCGGTTTCCGGCCCCATGGCTGGTAAATTCCACACCGCAACAGAGACAGGATCTTTGCCGCTGCTGCAGACGCTGGACGATTGCGCGCTCGGCGCAGATCGCAGCCTCGCGCTTCGGGAAGAATCGGCTGACGCGCTCGTCTCCTCTGTACACGGCGCAGGACAATCCCGTGCCACGGATCTCCAGGGTGATCACGCCCGACCTCCCAGCGACACTGGCCTTCCGAGCACCGAAGCCAGCGTCTCGCGCCCTTCGGGCGATGCGGCCCAGGCCTCGCTCTCCTCGAGGCTGGCGTCGAAATCGCCCTCGATGTGGCGGGCGATCAGTAGAGCAGCGCCGGCATTGCCGGCCATGCGGGCCTTTTCCAGGTCCCGCATCAGCTCCAGCTCGGGGAAGTCGAGCGGCGAAAGGAAGTCGTGATAGTACCCCTCGGCCGCGCGGGCTGCCATGTCATTGAGCCCCACCGCGCGCAGCGCATGGGCGAGTTTGTTGGCGGTATGGTCCTCGGGCAGCGTCATGCCGCGTCCTCCTCGTGATCCGCCAGCCGAGCGACGCACACGGGCTGAGTGTCGATCGAGCAATCAATATCGCGGCCAGTCACGCACCACGCCGCGTGGCACCTCCTCGAGCCATCCAAGCCGTGCCCCGGGAAAATAGCCGAAGCGCTGCGTCACCGCTGGCATGAAGAGATGCCATTTCAGATACATCGCGCGCCGCTGGCGGCGATCGTAATCGCGCCAGTAGGTGAATTGCGCACCAACCATCACGATCCGGTCCAGCCGACAGGCTCAGGAACTGGGCGGCTTCCTTGGTGCGCAGACAGCGCGGGGGAAGTTCGGTTGAGATGGCGGACATCGGGCGTCTCCCTACCTGAGGATCGTAGAAGGCGGCAGATCGGCCAGCTGTTCGCGTAGCCATTCGGCGCGGCCTGTCCTTGCTGTGTTCAGTTCCAGCATCTTCAGGGCGGGACCCGGGCATGATGCAAATGGCGTCACCCCTGACGCTCATCCGACTGAAACGTGAGCCCTTCGTTGAAATCTACGCGGTGGCGCCGACCGCCCATCAGAGCGACCGGGCGGGGAAGGCCGTCGGGGCGAGAGACATGATGCTTCTTTCAGGCGCCATGGCCGACGCGGAAGCGGGGCGCCATTCAACGCGAAATCTCTCCGGCCGATGAATGAACCGCAACGGTCGACATAAGAAACCCAGAAAGAACCAGAGCCTCGTCGGCAACGAGCGGTCGCGCAAGAAAAACCTTGTTTCCCGGTTTGTTGCCGCATAGACATCCCCTCGGAGATGTGGCCGAGTGGTCGAAGGCGCTCCCCTGCTAAGGGAGTAGGCGGGAAACCGTCTCGTGGGTTCGAATCCCATCGTCTCCGCCACCATCCCTGTTGCGAACACGAACATGCGCCACTCACGGCGCGGAAATAGTCGTGTTTTCAAAGGGCTTTGCCTCCCCCATGCGAACCGTTGAGACTGCGCGCCGGGCCCGTTCCGTGCTCTGAACGGCCCTTCGTCTCTGTTCGGGCGAACCTTGTCATATTCGGTTCGGTCGAAATTTTGCTAGGCTTTCCAATAGCCTGAGTTTCAACCCCGCCAAAACTTCGCCGCCTGTTTCCATCGCCTTCGTGGGGAACAGAGCACCAACACGCAAGAGGCGCAGTCGCTGGGTGCACTGGCCGAATGGCGCGTAGCGATGGCGGTGGTTTGCCCGGGAAAATTCCGGAAAACGTTGATGACAGAAGGACTTCCCGTCCGTAGCCTGGCGCAATGTCGAACGGGCCCTGGACGGATGAAGAGAACGATCTGATCGTCGCGGATTACTTCGCGATGCTGGTCGACGATCTCGCGGGAAAACCCCTGAACAAGGCGGCATCATATCGACAGCTTGCAGACCGGATCGATCGCTCCGTGAAGGCAATCGAGTACAAGCACCAGAACATCAGCGCCGTGCTGAAGGCGTTGGGCGAGACGTGGCTGACTGGCCTCGCACCCGCATTCAACTTCCAGAGCTCGCTTGAGGATGCCGTTCTGCGATGGATGAACTCGCATCCGGAGTGGGTCCTGCGGGCCCCGGGCAACCGGCCACCCACCGGCCTTCACGATGCGGCGCAGATCTGGATCGGGCCGCCGCCGACGCTGTCGAACCAGCCGCCACCGCAGGAGCTGGACCTGATGTTGCGGATCGCCAGGAAGTCAGACGTTGCCGGCCGCGACGAGCGTAACCGTGTCCTTGGCCGAGCGGGAGAGGAACGCGTGCTGGCCTACGAGCGGTCGGTGCTGCGGTCAGCGGGGCGCGATGACTTGGCGCGCAAGGTTCGCTGGGTGTCGGAGGAGGACGGGGACGGTGCCGGCTACGACATTGCCAGCTTCGAACGGGACGGCCGGTCGCGGCTGATCGAGGTCAAGACGACGAACGGCTGGGACCGGACGCCATTTCACATCACGCGCAACGAACTGGCCGTGGCCGAGGAGCGGCGTGCGGAATGGTGCCTGTTCAGGCTGTGGAACTTCTCACGCGAGCCGAAGGCCTTCGAACTGCGACCGCCGCTCGATGCCCATGTCTCGCTGACGGCGACGTCGTATCGGGCGAGCTTTCACTGAGGCTCAGTCGAACACCCGCCCCGGCTGCTCGTCCCACGGAAGAGACGCCACGAAGCACAGGTCATAGATGCTGATCGTCGAGGGCTCGCGGTGGATGGCAAGTCGCTCGAGGACTTCCGGCGCAAGCCACGCAAGCCGTAGGAGGCGGCTGACATAGCGGTCGGAGAGGCCCTCGTCGGCGGCGAGATCGCTGAGCGTGGCGACGTCGCCGCGTTCCAGCCGTTGCCGCCAGCCCCATGCCCGGCCAATGGCGCGCAGCAGGTGAGGATCCTGCCCGCGACCCATGGCGGCCTCGACATGCTTCGGCGGCAGGATCCGGGGGCGGCCGCCGCGGCGGCGGATCTCGAGCGGGATATGGACGCGCAGGGTCTCGGGCGCGGGCATCAGGCAACCTCCTTCTTCGGCGGGGCCATCAGCGCAGCGATGGCGCCGAGGCCGTCGTGGCGCAGGTCGATGGCGAGGCCCGCCTCGCTGACCGTAATGCGGGCGACCAGCAGCTGGACGATACGCGCCTGCTCGGCCGGGATCAGCGCCTTCCATAGGTCGTCGAACTGCGCCAGCGCGGCAACGACCTTGGCCTCCTCGAGATCGGGCCTTTCCTTCCGGACCGCCCGCGCGGTGCGCGCCGCTACCTCGGGCGTGCGCAGCATCCGGCGGATTTCGCCGATGACGGCCTCCTCGACCATCGCGCCCGGCAGCCGCTGGGGCCCGCGCAGCTCGGCCGCGGGGCGTTTCCGGATCACGTCCATCGAGGTGTAGTAGCAGTAGCGTTTGCCCTTCCGCTTGGTGTGGTGGGGCGTCATGGCGGCGCCAGTCTCGGTGAAGATCAGCCCGCGCAGGAGGGCTGGTTGCGCCGCCCGCGCCACCGCCCCGCGGGCGACGCGGTTGTTGGCGATGACCTCGTGCACCTCGTCCCAAAGCTTCTGGTCGATGATCGCCTTGTGCTCCCCGGGGTATTCCTCGCCCTTGTGAACGGCGATGCCGAGATAGACCTTGTTGTGCAGGAACTTCAGCAGATAGCCCCGGTCGAACACCGCCCCGCGCTTGGTGCGGATCCCGCGCGCGTGCAGTTCCTTCAGCACCTGCGCCGTGGAACTGGAGCGCGCGTAAAGGCGGAAGATCGTGCGGACGTGCTCGGCCTCGGCGGGCTCGATCACAAGCTTGCGGTCCTTCACGACATAGCCGAGCGGCACCGGGCCGCCCATCCACATCCCCTTGCGGCGGGAGGCGGCGAACTTGTCGCGGATCCGCTCGCCGATCACCTCGCGTTCGAACTGGGCGAAGCTGAGCAGGATGTTCAGCGTCAGCCGCCCCATCGACGTTGTCGTGTTGAACGACTGCGTGACCGAGACGAAGGTGACGCCGTGGCGGTCAAAGATCTCCACCAGCTTCGAGAAGTCCATCAGCGCGCGGCTGAGGCGGTCGATCTTGTAGACCACGACCACGTCGATCAGCCCGGCCTCGATGTCGGCGATCAGCTGCGTCAGCGCCGGGCGGTCCAGCGTCCCGCCCGAGAAGCCGCCATCGTCGTAGCGGTCGCGCAGCGCCACCCAGCCTTCGGCCTTCTGGCTGGCGATGTAGGCCTCGCAGGCCTCCCGCTGCGCGTCGAGGCTGTTGAACTCCATATCGAGCCCTTCCTCGCTCGACTTGCGGGTGTAGATGGCGCAGCGCAGGCGGCGGATGGTGTCGGGCTTGGCGCGGCTCATGGGCGGGCCTCCGCGCCATGGGCGAGGCCAAAGAACTTCCACCCGTTCCAGTGACTGCCGGTGATCGCCCGCACCGCGGCCGAGAGCGACTTGAAGCGCCGCCCCTGCCATTCGAAACCTTCCGTCAGCACGGTGACGACCTGTTCCTCACCTTGCCATTCCCGCACCAGCTTGGTGCCGGGGATCGGGCGGCGGGGATCCGCGATCAGCGGACCCGGCGCGCCGGAGGCGACCTCGGCCGCCAACGCGTCCAGCGTGCGCCGCGTCGCGGGCTTGATCCCGCCATGGGCGAGTTCCTGGATGCGGTAGCCGATCCGCAGCTCCAGGTTCCCCCGGCTGGCGTTCGGCGCGGGCTCGCCGAACATCACCCGCCACTTGCCCTGCAGCTCGGGCACCGTCATTACCTTCAGCGCGGCCAGTTCGGCCAGGACGTCGATCCCTTCCGCCTGGCGCGCAAGCGCGACCTTTGCGCCTGATTTCCTTGTGTTTTTCCTCATGCGTCGTCTCCAACTCGGTTTTGCACCTGTCTCCGACGACGGCGTCTGAGGGCAAGAATGTCCAGCGAACTGTCTCCGTCGAGCGGAGAATTCTCATTCGTTTCCCGTGGGTTGGTGCGCGCAATGGCGCTGGCGAGAATGGCGGCCAGCTCCGCCAGCCGCTCATCGGTCGTGAGCGTCTCGGCGGGCGGCGCGAAGGCGATGTCGTCTTGCATGGGGAGCGAACCTCCTGAGGCGGTTTGCTCCGTGATCCCCAGTTGCGGAAGGGGATTTCAAGTTAAAACAAGGATTTGTCGCAGGTGCGCGAACTCATTCGAAACGGATCGCGTTCGAGCCCGACAGGGAAACCCTATCGACCAACACATGAGCTCGCTCCTGTCTGACTGGCCCGACGCGAGCGGGACACGCATGTGGCTGGAGGAGGCCGCTGCCGTTGCCGCCGCCCGGAATCCATGCAACACCCAAAGCGCGAGAAGCACAGATCCTTCTTTTTCGATAGAGCAACCTATCGTCTTGAGGTATCGGTTCCGCGGGAGGCCGCACCGATGGAATATGAACAAGAAAGATATTTTGGCCTGCATTTTCAGCCTCGCCATGGCGAGAAGATGCAGCATGTGCTGCCGGCATCGAACCTAGTTCAAGCGCTTGAGGGATTGCAGCGGACCATTCATCTCGTCGCAATGATGAAAGAAGGGCGAGAAGTCCGGAAGCGCGCACGCGTGACCAGAGATATCGAGGACCGCTTTCAACTCCACTGCGAGGTAGCAGCGGAAGGGAGCTTCTACCAACCGACATTCATTGCCGAAAAAGATCAAAGTCTTTTCAGTCCGGAGGATGTCCGAGAAGTTGCGGAGATAACTAAGAACCTTTTAAGCTCGATCGGCGCAGGTGACGAGCAAGGCTTCAAGAAGGTAGTAGTGGACTCGGCGTTTCGCTCCCCAATCCTTGCGTCTCTTGGGAAGATGTTTGAGGGGCAAGGTGGTCACTACAGACTCGCCGTGGAGGATAAGTCCGGGAGGGTCATCGCTGATAGCGTCGCCGCCTCTGAAGCGATCTCCCGTTTCAAGGAGTCTCGCCTTTCGCCTGATACCCATACGATTGTCACTGGGTATTTCAACAAAGTGGACTTCAAGGAGCATAAGCTGTCGCTGCTTATCCCAAGCTCTGGTCGTCTCATAAGTTGCATCTATGATGAGGACATCGAACAAGCACTGCTAGACAATGCTCGCGACCTTATTCAAGTTGTTGGCACGATCGAGCTGGATGAAGATGGCAATCCGCAAAGAATAACTGACGTTCAGGAAGTTCATCCCGTCAACACTGACGATATCGACGTTATTGATTTGCTTCCGGAGTATTTGAAAGCAAAGGAACTGAACAATCTACGCGTCCAAGTTCAACTGAGTGAGGACAAGCAGACCTATTTCGCGCGACTTGATGAGCTTGGAATTGAGCAAGCGGCTTATACACGGTCCGATCTAGTGGACGCGCTTCAGGCCGAATTAGAGTTTCTCTGGAATAGCATCGCAAAAGAGGTTGATGAAAATCTATCACCAAAGGCGCGCGCCTTAAAAGAAGCGCTTCAGAAATTCTTTCAGGAGATGTCGTGATGACTTTGGAGCGCGATAAGGTTCAGGATAACTTGCCCAAGAAGGGCTTCGTTGAAACCCGTGACCGAGATCACATCTTCTACCACTTCCACCACGACGGAAGAAAGACTCACATTAGAACCCACGTGAGCCATGGAAGTAAATATAAGGTTCTTGGGAACGACCTCGTTTCCGCGATGGCCAGGCAATGCAAGCTTACCACAAAGATGTTTCGCGGATTGGCAGAATGCACTGTCTCACACGACGATTATATTGAAGCTCTCAAGAATTCTGGAGAAGTATGAAATCTTTCAAGAGCTAGATTTTGATCGCCGCGGTGGCTTCGTCTATCGCAGAGGCCCATTCAGTCTTTCCCGTCTCCAGGAACACGATTACCTCAGATCTCCCGCGCGAACCAACGGATGCGGCCGACGATGTGGATCTCGTCGGCCGTGCGCTCGTATTCGGGGTAGTGCTTGTTGTCGGAGATGACGCGCACCGCGGGCGGGTCGCTGTTGGGAATATGCTCGAGCCGCTTGGCGACCAGCCCCATCCCGTCGTCCAGCACAAAGATGCCGGGCGGGTTGGGCGCGCGGCGGGTCATGTCGACCAGAACGGCGTCGCCGCTCAGCAGCGTCGGCGCCATGCTGTCACCCTCCACATGCATGATGCGCAGCTGCGACGGGCTGGCCTTGAGGCTGTTCCGGATCCAGGAGCGACGGAAGTGGTAGACGCGGCCGGGCGTATCGCCGTCCTCGGTCACGACCGCGCCGCCGCCCATCGCGGGGCGCGGGGTGGCATGGGCGATGGCCACGAAGGCATCGTCGGGGTTCTCGACGAAGGGGGGCGTGCCCTCCACCTCGCCGATGCCGTGGATCAGCCACTCGCGCTCCACCTTCAGCACCCGGGCGACCTCGGCCAGCCGGTCGATGCCGGGGCGCGCGGAGCGGCCGCGCAGGATGTCGTAGACGAAGGAGCGGTTCACGCCGGCCATCTCCGCGACATGGGCGGGCGTCAGGCCGAGCTGATGGGCGCGGGCCCGCAGGCGGTCGGCCAGTGTGTGCTGCTCGGTCATGTTTTCCCCAAGGGCATGTGGATGAAATAGGATAAAACAGGATTGATGCGGACCCGTCAAGCGATTAGAACAAAACCTAAACAATCGCACATGGGAATCGGGGGTCCGGATGGAGATCGAGAAGTCGTATTTCACCCTGCCGGAGATCCTCGAGCGCTGGTCCATGTCCGAGGCGGACCTCGTCTACCTGGCCGAGAACGACCAGCTGCGGCTGTCGATTAGGGTGTTCAACCTGGCTGTCGAACTCGGCGACTACGAGGAGACGCCGGAAGGGGAGCGCTTCTCCGTGCCCTTCGAGCGCGGCACGTTCAACGGGCTCCTGGATCTCCACGCCCATGACGTCTTTCAGCTGTTCCGACATGGCGAGGTGAAGCTCAGCTGCTTCCGCTCGCACAAGGCGGACTACGCTTGCCTGACAGGGGAGCGAGAGCACATCACCGTGCGGCAGCGCGATCTTTTCCTGCGGCGTGAGGAGCGCGACCGGTTTGAGGCGGAAACAGGATTCGCCGGCGCGGCTGCCGGTCCGCGGCCCGGCGCCTTCAATGCCTCGGCCGACTACCAGGACGTCCGCTGCAATGGTCAGCACTTCCGGCTGGGAGCGATCCAGGCGCAGGTCGTGCGTGCGCTGCACGAGGCGGCCAGGCGCGGCGAGCCCTGGCAGAGCGGCAAGGCGATCCTCGCCGCGGCGGGCTCGCGCAGCCTCAAGATGTCCGATGTCTTCAAGTCGAAGAAGAACTGGCGGCTGCTGATCGAGTCGGACGGCCGCGGCGCCTATCGCCTGCTCGGGCTCTGATCTCGCGCCATCCCTCCCATCCGCGCGCCCTCCCGATCCCTGCGGTGGGATGCGCCGGGGGATGAGAGGGGGATGGCGATCCCCCACAGAGCCGTTCTCCCTTGGATTGAAAGGCTCCTGACAATCCCCCTCCGCATCCCACTCCAATCCTGACGACATCCCCTCGCGGGATTTCGCATCGTGCTCCCGACAACCGACACCGGGAGAACACGATGCAGCAGAAGACCTGCCTCACACAGAAGGAGCTCGCGCGGCGCTGGACGATCTCGCACCGCACGCTCGAGCGCTGGCGATGGGCCGGGGAAGGCCCCGCCTACATGAAACTCGGCGGCCGGGTGGTCTACCGGCTCGAGGACATTCTGGCCTTCGAGAAGGACCAGCTCACGCACACCGCCGACAGCGCGCGGGGGGCGGCATGATGGAGCGCCGGTCCGCCATCCGCGCCGGCGGGGTCGTATCGATCTTCGGCGCCGCCGGCCCCGCGCTCGATGAGGTCGGGCTCTCCGCCTGGATCGCGCAGGCCGCCCCGGGCGAGGCGCTGGTCTATCACCGCGGCTTCCTCGCCGTGGACGCCACCGGCGCCGTCTCGAACCTCACACCCGAGCGCCAGCGCACGTTGCGCAATGTCGCCGCCGCCGCGCTGCGTGCCGCCGAGCAGCGGCTCGTCCACCTCGTGCAGGCCCGGCTCGGCCCCGACCACTTCGCCTACATCGCCGTCGCCCGTCCGAAGCCTGGACCCGCCGGTGCCGCCCTTTCGACGCGCCTCCTCGAGGCCGCCTGACCCCATCCTCATCACGGAGACCTCCATGCCGTTCCCTGAGAACACCCCCAGCATCGACGAGCTGATCAACCTGCCGGCGGGCGAGATCGCCCAGCTTCCGGTCGAGCTTCTGACCGTCCTGCAGCGCGAGATCGACGCCGCCGCCAAGCAGATGAAGGCCGTTAGCGCGCGCTTTTCCACCGCGCTCGAGGTCCGCTACGCCACCCGTGCCGCCGAGGCCCGCCGCGCCTGCGGCAAGGACACCGGCACCGTCCGCCTCGCCGACGGCGATTTCACCGTGGTCGCCGATCTGCCCAAGCGCGTCGAATGGGACCAGACCCAGCTCGCCGCCATGGTCGAGCGCATCCGCGCCGCGGGCGAGGATCCGTCCGAATACGTCGAGATCAGCTTCAAGGTGCCCGAGCGCGCCTATGCCGCCTGGCCCGAGGCGATCCGCCAGGGCTTCGAGCCCGCCCGCACCGTGAAGACCGGTGCGCTGAAGATCGCGATCCTGCCGCAGGAGGACCGCGCGTGAGCCTCCCCATCATCACCGCCGATCAGCGGCTGGCCGAGACGCGGGGCATCAAGGGCGTGATCTTCGGCCCGTCCGGGATCGGCAAGACCAGCCTGCTCTGGACGCTCGAAGCCTCGACCACGCTGTTCTTCGACCTCGAGGCGGGCGACCTCGCCATCGAGGGGCTCCACATCGACGTGGTCCGACCGCGCACCTGGAAGGAGTGTCGGGACTTCGCGGTCTTCATCGGCGGCCCGAACCCGGCGCTCCGGTCCGAGCAGCCCTACAGCCAGGCGCATTTCGACGAGGTGTGCGGGCGGTTCGGAGATCCGCGCGTCCTCGCGAAATACGACACAGTCTTCATCGACTCGATCACCGTGGCTGGGCGGCTCTGCTTCCAGTGGTGCCGCGGGCAGCCGGAGGCGTATTCGGAAAAGACCGGCAAGCCGGACGTGCGCGGCGCCTACGGGCTGCACGGGCGCGAGATGATCGGCTGGCTGACTCACCTGCAGCACACGCGCGGCAAGAACGTCTGGTTCGTAGGGATCCTCGACGAGAAGCTCGACGACTTCAATCGCAAGGTCTTCGTCCCGCAGATCGACGGCTCGAAGACCGGGCTCGAGCTGCCCGGCATCGTCGATCAGGTCATCACCATGGCCAGCCTGCCGGACAAGCAGAACCGGCCCCAGCGCGCTTTCGTCTGCCAAACGCTGAACCCGTGGGGCTACCCGGCGAAGGACCGGTCCGGCCGCCTCGACCTGGTCGAAGAGCCCCATCTCGGCCGGCTGATGGAGAAGATCCGCGGCCCGCTGATCCCTGCGGAACGGCGGCTGACCTATTCGCCGCCGCAGCTGCCCCCGCCGCCCGGTCCGACGGCGACCGACACCCATTCCTATCCCACCAACTGAAAGGACCCGAGCCATGTCCGGTCTCTGGAACGACTTCAACGACGCCCAGTCCAACACGAACCTCATCCCCAAGGGGACGCTCGCCAAGGTGCGGCTGACGATCCGCCCCGGCGGTTTCGACGACCCGTCGCAGGGCTGGACCGGGGGCTATGCCACCCGCGGCTCGACCGGGGCTGTCTACCTCAACGGCGAGTTCACGGTCACCGAGGGCCAGTACGCCCGGCGCAAGATCTTCACGCTCATCGGGCTCTACAGCCCCAAGGGACCGGACTGGGCCAACATGGGCCGCAGCCTGATCCGCGGGATGCTGAACTCGGCGCGCGGGATCTCGGACAAGGACCAGTCCCCGCAGGCGCAGGCGGCGCGGCGGATCGGCGGTTTTGCCGATCTCGATGGAATCGAGTTCATCGCCCGCATCGACGTCGGCAGCGACGCCATGGGCGAGGAAAAGAACGAGATCCGCGCCGCGGTCACGCCCGATCATCGTGACTATGCGCAGGTGATGGGGCTGGCAGCGCAGCACGGGTATCAGCCGCCCGCGCAGCCCGCTCCGGCGCCGCCGGTCCAGCAGCCCGCGGCATCGCCGGTCCCCGGTCGTCCCGCCTGGGCACAGTGAGCGCGCGATGCTCCTTCGTCCCCGCCAGAAACTCTTCGTGGAGCGCAGCCTCGCTGCGCTCTTGACCCGCGACAACACGCTGGGCGTGGCGCCCACCGGCGCGGGCAAGACCATCATGCTCTCGGCCGTCACCGGCAGGATGACCGGGGACGGCGCCAAGGCTTGCGTGCTCGCCCACCGCGACGAGCTGACCAGCCAGAACCGGGCGAAGTTCGCCCGGGTCAACCCCGACACGGAGACATCGGTCGTCGATGCCACGACCAAGTCCTGGCACGGACAGGTCACCTTCGCCATGGCGCCGACACTGTCGCGGGCGTCCAATCTCGCCGCGATGCCGAAGCTGGACCTGCTGGTGATCGACGAGGCGCATCACGCGGTGGCCGAGAGCTACCGCCGCATCATCGACCGGGTGCGCGATGCTAATCCCGATGCTCGCGTCTTCGGCGTCACGGCGACGCCGAACCGGGGCGACAGGAAGGGGCTGCGCGAGGTCTTCGACAACGTGGCCGACCAGGTCCGGCTGGGCGAACTCATCGCCTCCGGTCATCTCGTGCCGCCCCGGACCTTCGTGATCGATGTCGGCGTGCAGGACCAGCTGCGCGCCGTCCGCAAGACCGCGGACGATTACGACATGGGCGCGGTTGCGGCGATCATGAACCGCGCGCCCATCACCGAGGAAGTGGTCCGGCACTGGGAGGAGAAGGCCGGGAACCGCCAGACCGTCGTGTTCTGCTCGACCGTCGCGCACGCGGTCGATGTCGCGACCGCCTTCAACGAGGCCGGAAACCCGGCCGCCGTCGTCCTTGGCGACATGGGCTCCACTGAGCGGAAGATGGTGCTCGAAGCCTATGCGTCAGGCGAGGTGCAGGTCATCGTCAACGTCGCGGTTCTGACCGAGGGCTGGGATCACCCGCCCACCTCCTGCGTCGTGCTGCTGCGGCCCAGCTCCTACAAGTCCACCATGATCCAGATGGTCGGGCGCGGCCTGCGCACGGTTGATCCGGCCGAGCATCCCAGCGTGGTGAAGACCGACTGCATCGTTCTCGACTTCGGGATCTCGAGCCTGACCCACGGCACGCTGGAGCAGGACGTCGATCTCGACGGCCGCGATCCGGCGCCGGGCGAAGCCCCCACGAAGACCTGCCCGGAATGCGAGGCCGAAATCCCGCTCGCGTCGCGCCAGTGCCCGATCTGCGGCTACGAATTCCCCGGCGGGTCCGTGACGTCGCCGCTCGAGAGCGTCGTGATGTCCGAGATCGACCTGCTGAAACGGTCGAGTTTCGTGTGGGAAGACCTCTTCGGCGACGACGCCGCGCTGATGGCCAGCGGCTTCAACGCCTGGGGCGCCGTGTTCTTCCTCGAGAACCGCTGGCATGCCGTGGGCGGAGCCAAGGGGTTGTCGACCTGCCTTCTCGGCGTGGGGGATCGCACCGTCTGCCTCGCGCAGGCCGATGACTGGCTGAACACCCATGAAAGCGACGAGAGCGCCTTCAAGTCGAAGCGCTGGCTGACACAGGCGCCGACCGAGAAACAGCTGCAATACCTCGCGCCCGCGCAGCGCCAGGACTACGGGCTGACCCGCTACCGCGCCTCGGCGCTGATCACTTTCCAATTCAACCGCCGCGACATTCGCCGGCTCGTCATGTCGGCCGCGCCCGAGCGGAGGGCAGCGTGAACCATGTCGCGCAAATCCCAACCCCGCCCGCAGCGGCTCCGGATCGACCGGGCCGTGATCGCCTCTGGCATCCGCGCCCGGTGCTCTGCGCGGTCTGCACCGCACACACCCGCGGCTTCGGCTGGTTCGATGCTCACCGGCCGCGGCCCCACCGAACCCGCCGCTGGTTCTGCTCCATGGGCTGCCAGGCGGCCTTCACCCGCAAAGCGAAGAGAGGACTGAGCATGGTCGATTTCACCGAAGAGGAAACCCAGGCGCTGCCCGCCGTCATGCGCGCGCTCGCCCCCGAGATGGAGCGGATCGGCTGGGACCGGCCGCTGGGCCAGCTGACCCAGAACGACATGCACCGGTTGATCGTCACCACCGTCGAGGCGTTCCGCGCCGAGATGGCCGAGATCGCCAGCCAGTCGGAGATCCCGTTCTGATGCTGGACTACAACAAGCGCCCCGGCATCGCCGACCGGATCAATGCGGCCGTGGACGCTGCGCTCGAGGCTGAACGCGCTGCCACGCCGCCGCGCGACTATCTCGGGGCGTCCCGGCTCGGCCATGCCTGCGAACGCGCGCTGCAGTTCGAATTCGCGGGCGCTCCGAAGGACGAGGGCCAAGACTTCTCCGGCCGCTCGCTGCGGATCTTCGCGATCGGGCATGAGCTCGAGGATCTCGCCATCCGATGGCTGCAGGCGGCGGGACTCGATCTGGTCACCCAGAAACGTGACGACGGCCAGTTCGGCTTCGCTGTCGCGGGCGGGCGCATCCGCGGCCATGTCGACGGGATCGTCGCCGAGGCCCCTGCGGCGCTGGGGCTACGCACCCCGGCGCTCTGGGAATGCAAGACGATGAACGCGAAGAACTGGCGCGAGACGGTGGCCAAGGGAGTGACCGTTGCGAAGCCGGTCTACGCTGCGCAGATCGCGCTCTACCAGGCCTACATGGAAGCGACGGTGCCGGGCATCTCGACCAACCCGGCGCTCTTCACCGCGATCAACAAGGACACGGCCGAGCTGCACCACGAGCTCGTGCCCTTCGATGCCGATCTCGCGCAGCGCATGTCCGACCGCGGCGTGCGGATCCTGCGGGCGACCGACGCGGGCGAGCTGCTCCCACGCGTCGTCGCCAATCGGGATTTCTTCGAATGCCGGTTCTGCCCGTGGGCGGAGCGCTGCTGGAGCCTGCCGGCATGAGCGACGACAACATCATCCACTTCAATCCCTGGCGGGATTTCAACGACGCTGCGCCCCTGGCCGATCCCTTCGCGGTCGAACCGGACGCAGGCCAGATCGCCCGCTTCATGGACGTGGTTTTCGGCTACTCCGAGGGGCTGATCCCGGTCCGGGGCTTCGTGGACAAGGGTCAGGGAAAGGACGGCCGCCCCCACAACATCTGGATCGACGCGGACGCCACGGCGTCCGAGAAGCTCGCCACCTTCGCGGGCTGGGCCGCGCGCGAGGGCGCGGCGGTCTACGTCATTCCCGGCACGGTGGCGGAGACGGGCCAGGCCCGCGCCGCCGATGTCCTGCAGATGCAGAGCCTCGTGGTCGATCTCGACTCGGGCAACATTCCGGCAAAGCTCGATCACCTCGTTCATCATCTCGGCTGCCCGACGCTGATCGTCGAGAGCGGCGGGCGCACGCCGGAGGGCGCGACCAAGCTGCATGTCTGGTGGAAACTGACCGAGCCAGCGGAGGGCGCCGACCTCGCACGGCTCTGCCAGCTCCGTGGTGATATCGCGCTGAAGGTCGGCGGCGACACGCATTTCCGCTCGGCCCACCAACCGATCCGGGTTCCCGGCACCGTTTATCACAAGGGCGGGCTCACCCGGCTCGTCCAGATCCGTGAGGCGACAGAACTCGAGGTCGATCTCGCCGAGATGGCCGAGCGCGTCGCCGCCATGCTGCCGATGCCCGGCGTCGGCATGGCATCGGCCGAACCCCGCGAGAAGCCTGCCATTGACGATGTGCTTGTGACCCCGGTGCACGAGGGCGGCACGGACGACTGGTCCCGTTTCGAGGGGGCCTCGGCTGCCATCGGATACTTCCTGCGGCTGGTCCACGAGGGCCGGATGTCGATGGACGAGGGCTGGACGGCGATCTGCGGTTACAACGCCGCGATGCTCCGCCCGTCCTGGCCGCTCGACCGGCTGAAGCGCGAGACCAACCGCCTGTGGGAGTTGCACATCAAGCGGCACGGCCCGCCGCTGACCCGCCTCGTCGGCGCGACGCCCGCGCAGATCGACCTCCCGACCTTCACCCTCGGCGCGCTGCTCGACGACACGAGCCCGATGCCGGACGACATCATCGGTCCCCGCGTGCTGACGCCGGGCGGGCTCCTGGTGCTGGGCGGCGCGCCCAAGGTCGGCAAGAGCGATCTGCTGATCGCACTGCTGGTGCACATGGCGGCGGGCGTGCCCTTCCTCGGATTCACCCCGCCACGGCCGCTGCGGATCTTCTACCTGCAGGCCGAGATCCAGTACCACTACCTGCGCGAACGCCTGCAGCAGATCGGCCTGCCGCCCGAGCTGATCGCCGCCGCGCGCGACAACCTGATCGTCACGCCGAAGCTGCGCATGCTGCTCGATGCCGAAGGCAGCGCCCGCGTGGCCGAGGCCATCAAGGCGGCATTCCCCGACAAACCGCTCGACATCCTCTGCATCGACCCCATCCGGAACCTCTTCGACGGAGGGCCGGATGGCGGCGGCGAGAACGACAACGCCGCGATGATGTTCTTCCTGAAGGACCGGGTGGAGGTACTGCGGGACCACGTCAATCCCGACTGCGGCGTGATCCTCGTCCACCACACCAAGAAGCTCTCGAAGCACCAGGTGAAGGAGGACCCGTTCCTTGCGCTGTCCGGCGCCAGTGCGCTCCGGGGCTTCTATACCACCGGTCTGATCCTGCACCGGCCGGAGGAGGACTCGACCCAGCGCCGCCTCGAGATCGAGCTCCGGAACGGTCCCGCGCTGCCGGCAAAGCTGGTGGACAAGGTCAAGGGCAAGTGGGTCGAGATCAACGCGATGAACGAGCGGCTCGTGCGCCCCGAGGTCGGCGCCAGGCATGACGCCGAGCGCGATCGCAAGCGGGACGTGATCCTCTCGATCCTGCTCGACGAGGCGGCCGAGGGGCGGCTCTACACCATCAACCAGTTCGCCGAGGCGTTCGAGAACAAGGGCGGTCTCGGCGGCAAGGACACGATCCGCGACCGGATCGCGGTGCAGGCGACCAAGGGCGCCATCAAGTTCATCCGTGACGGCGCCCCCTATGGGCTCGGGCCTTCGCGTTCGCGCTTCGGGTACCTCTGCGTCGAAGGGATGGTCATGCCCACGGGCGGCGAGACTGTCGATCCGGCGACCGGCGAGGTCACGCCCGCCAGCATCGCGGTCCTGCCCACCCACTACAAATCGCCCCAGACCGGCGCGCTCCTCGAGGTCGAGAACCCGCATGTCTGGGTCTATCCGGAGGGGGACCGGCCATGATCGTCCCCGCAGATCGTTTCGCGCAGAATTGCGCAGCAGCCAGTTTGAACCAGATGCGGGCCCCTGCCGAAACTGCTCCGCCATCCGTTCGCGGACATGCTCAAACGTCCGCTGTGGCCAGTTTCGGCCCGCTTCCGAAACTGCCCCTGCAGAATTGCGCTCGGACCGCAACGGCTACGCTGCAACCAGTTTCGGCCGGACATGCTGAAAGCGACCCATCCAAACTGGAAAACCCATTTCCCGTCAGTGGGTTGATGCGCATTTCCAGTTTCGGGGGTGAAACCACCCCCTACGGGGGTGGGGGAGAACGCCGCAGGCGGGTTCTCCCACGCCCACCCCCGGGGGTTTCGCGCGCGTGGCTCGTCCTCGCCCAAACCACCCGATCCGACGACGGCGGCCCCGTACCGCCAAGCACCTGGCCGCCGTCGTCTTCCACCCGAGCAGCCAACCAGAAGAGGAGACCACCCATGGCTGACCTGACTCTCGCCACCTCCCGCCGCGAGGCAATCCCCGATCTTCCGCCCGTCGCCCGGGCCAACCGCGCGACACTGGCCCTCGACCTCGGCACCGCCACGGGCTGGGCGCTGCATGGCATGGACGGGCTGATCACCTCCGGCACGGTGTCCTTTCGAGCCGGCCGGTTCGATGGCGGCGGCATGCGGTATCTCCGCTTCACCAACTGGCTGACCGAGATCGACCGGCTGTCCGGACCTCTGGCCGCGATATGGTTCGAGGAGGTCCGCCGCCATGCTGGCACCGATGCGAGCCACATCTACGGCGGGCTGATGGCCACGCTGACCGCATGGGCCGAACTGCGCGGCATCCCCTACGAGGGCGTCCCGGTCGGCACGATCAAGCGCCATGCCACCGGCAAGGGGAACGCGCCGAAAGAGGCGATGATTGCCGCGGCCCGCGCCCGCGGGTTCAGCCCTGCCGACGACAACGAGGCCGACGCCATCGCCATTCTGCTCTGGGCGCTCGAGACCAAGGGGGGCCTGCAATGAGGCGGTTTCCCCGCGGCTATGGCGGCGAGCGCCGCGACCCCGAGACGGTCAAGCGCGACGGCTAGAAGGAGCAAGGCGTGTTCGCAGTTTCCCTTGACGACCAGAGACTTACTTGGCCTGAGCGGGAGCTGGTGCGGCAACTCGGCGAGCGTCTTTACGGCGCGCGCCCAATGGAACGAGAGGTGAGGAAATGACCCATTGGACACCAGCCGAAGTGGAGGCGCGGCTTTCCGAGGCCGGGATGATCCTGCGCCGTCTGCCGGAGCCCCGGCGCAACGGATACTTCAGCACATGGCCGGAGATCGTCCACGGGTTCGCGGACAAGGTGGGCCAGGAGCCGAAGCCCATGCGCGTCTCGCCTTCGCCGCGGGACATCGCGCGGATGGAAGAGACGCTGACCTGGACGAACTGCCTCGAGCCCATCGACGGCAAGATCGTCTGGATGAAGGCCCATGACGAGCGGTGGAAGAACATCTGCTGGCACGTCGGTCTCTGCCACGCCGCTGCGCATCAGCACTGGCGCTACGGGCTGTCGCTGATCGCGCTGAACCTCAACAGGCAGCCCTTCAACCGGAAACTGCCGATCCTCGAGATCATCAAACTGGCGCGCAGCGTGTAGGAAAGTCTCGTGTAGAGGGTTTTCGCGCAGACAAAAACGCCTCTCCCGGGCTAGAAACTGCATATGCTCGGGAGAGGCGCGCGCGGCGCGGTCCCGAACGAAACCATCCTTTCGTTGACGGGGTCCGTTAAAAAAGGAAAGGCGCTGATCCTTTCCTTGCAGGCCGCCGTCAGACGCCTGCGCACCCCTCGACCGAGTTCGCGGTTCCTTCTGCGCGACATTCGTATGCTGGCGGGCGAAGCGCGGGACTTCGCCAGCGTCAGGGCCGGATTTTTGGGAAGCCACCCAGAATCCGGATCTACCTGCATCCCGCACCAACCCCAATGAACGCTGGCCCCCGGGCCGGATACCCCGGACGCCGCCGGACTCCTTCTGGAGTCCAGCGCGGCATCCAGTGTCCGGAGTCCGGCCAGCATCCACCTGAACATCGGAAACCGCACGCCCATGACGCTGAGCTTCGCCCCCGAGCGGATCGAGATGTGGCAACTGTCGCGCCTGCAGCCCTACGCGAAAAACGCGAAGGCGCATGGCACCGACCAGGTCGCGAAGATCGCCGCCAGCATGGCCGAGTTCGGCTGGACCGTGCCGTGCCTCGTCGCCGAGGACGGGGAGCTGATCGCGGGCCACGGGCGCGTGCTGGCCGCCACGCAGCTCGGGCTGACTGAAGCGCCGGTGATCGTGCTGGGGCACCTGACCGAGGCGCAGCGGCGGGCCTACCGCATCGCGGACAACAAGCTGACGGAACTCGGCACCTGGGACGAGGCGCTGCTGTCGGCGGAGCTGAACGATCTGCTGGCCGAGGATTTCGACCTGTCGCTGGTCGGCTTCTCCGACGGCGAGCTCGACAAGCTGCTGGCCTACGTCGCGGAAGACAACGGGGACGAGGGTGGCGCCGGGGGCTCCGTCCCGCCGGTAACCATCCCCGAACCCCCTCGCAATCCTGCGTCGCGCACCGGCGATCTGTGGATCCTCGGCGACCATCGCCTCCTCTGCGGCGACAGCACCAGCGCGGCCGACGTGCGCCGCCTGATGAACGGCGAGCGGGCGATCCTGTTTGCGACGGACCCGCCGTATCTCGTCGACTACGACGGCTCGAACCACCCGACCCGGAACAAGGACTGGTCGGCGTCCTACGGCACGACCTGGGACGACAGTTCGCAGGGGGCCGAGCTTTACGACGGGTTCATCGCGGCCGCCGTGGCGGAAGCCATCGCCGATGATGCCGCCTGGTACTGCTGGCACGCCTCGCGCCGCCAGGCGATGCTGGAGGCTTGCTGGGAAAAGGCGGGCGCCTTCGTCCACCAACAGATCATCTGGGTGAAGGACCGGGGCGTGCTGACCCGGTCCCACTACCTCTGGAAGCACGAGCCCTGTTTCATGGGCTGGCGCCGCCCGAACCGCCCGCCGAAGGTGGCCGAGGAAACGCTGCCCTCGACATGGGCGCTGCCCAGCTTCGCCAAGGACGACCGGCCCGACCACCCTACGCCGAAACCGCTCGACGCCTTCGGCATCCCGATGCGCCAGCATGTGGCGCGCGGCGGGCTCTGCTACGAGCCGTTCTCCGGCTCCGGTTCACAGATCATGGCGGGCGAGGCCAACGGCCGCCGCGTCTTCGCGATGGAAATCAGCCCGGCCTATGTCGATGTCGCCGTGGAACGCTGGCAGGCCGAGACCGGTCGCGACGCGATCCTCGATAGCGATGGACGGACCTTCGCCGAGGTGAGAACCGAGCGGCTGGGCGACAAGGCCGACGCCGCAGCCTGATGGCCGTCTACTACAACGATGCCGATCCGGCGGCCTGCGCCTGGCTGCGGGAACTGATCGTGGCCGGGCTTCTGCCTGCCGGCGAGGTGGACGAGCGGTCCATCCTGGATGTGGAACCCGCCGAGCTGCGCGGCTTCGCGCAATGCCATTTCTTCGCCGGGATCGGCGGCTGGCCCTACGCGCTGCGCCTCGCAGGCGTGGCCGGGGAGCTGTCCGTCTGGACCGGCTCGCCGCCCTGCCAGCCGTTCAGCCAGGCCGGGCAGCGCAAGGGACAGGACGATGACCGCCACCTCGCCCCGGCCTTCCTGCGCCTCGTCGCAGCCTGCCGCCCCGAGCTCGTCTTCGGCGAGCAAGTCGCGAGCGCGGCAGTGCTCGGACCGGTTAGCGGCGCGGCTCGAACAACGACTGAAGGTGCGGCTGGCTGGGCGTGGTTCGACGCTCTGGCGACTGACCTGGAAGCGGCATCTTACGCCGTCGCAGCGGCCGATCTGCCGGCTGCGGGCATCGGCGCCCCGCATATCCGCCAGCGGCTCTTCTTCGGCGCTGTCGCCCTGGAGCCAGAGCCGGGCGGGTTGGGCGACGGCCTCGGCGAGGGATCACAAGGACGGATCGGAATGCCGGGCGGTGCCGATCAATGCGCTGCTCGGCCGACAGGTCTGGCTGGCGGGTTGGCCGACGGCGATGGCGGGCTCGCCCGCCACGAAGCGATACAACGCGGCAGGCAACACCGATGCGAGCCGCAGGACGGTGAAGCTAGTGGACTGGTCGATGGCGCCGACCCTGCCGGGGCCAATGCGACGGACGGTGTCTGGCGAGATCCTGACTGGCTCCTCTGCCGCGATGGCCGCTGGCGGCCCGTTGAGCCCGGAACATTCCCGCTGGCTGATGGGATACCCGGCCGCATGGGCCTGCTGCGGGGCTACGGCAATGCGATCGTGCCGCCGCTCGCGGCGGAATTCGTGACGGCGTTTCTGGAGAGCCTGCGATGAAGCAGAGCCGGACCATGTCGATGGTCGAGGCTGCGGCAAACGTTGTCGTCGGATACGGTTTGGCCATCGCCACGCAGATCGTCGTGTTCCCGTGGTTCGGGATCGAGACGGGTCTCGCGGAGCATCTGACCATCGGCCTCGCCTTCGTCGGCGTGTCGCTTGCGCGGGGCTATCTGCTGCGCAGGCTGTTCGAGGCGATCCGGATGCGGAGCGCAGAATGAGAAACCGCCGCCCAACGGGTGGCGGCGGTTTCTGTCCGTTTCGGTACCAAGCGTCAGTCACGTATGGCGTAGACGCGCCCCCTTCCGTCGACCTTCTCGGAGGTGATGGTCAGGCCAAGCTTCTTTTTCAGCGCGCCGGACATCGCGCCCCTCGCGGTGTGTGACAACCATCCCGTGGCGGCCACGATCTCGTCGAGGGTGGCTCCCCCGGGCGCGCGCAGCATGGCGATCAGCGTGGATTGCTTGGTGCCCTCGCGCGGCGTGCGCGTCTTGGGCGCGGCTTCGGGTCCGGTGGGAGCGTCCGGCGCGGGCTGCTCGGTCAGCGCGTCCGTCGCGCCCGCAGGCGCGGGGTTCGCGTCTTCGGGCTCGATCCCGATGGCGGCGAGGCCTGCGTCGGTGGCGACCAGCGTGACGCCGTGGCCGTCGCCGGTCTCGCGCCAGACGGGCTCGCCGTTGCGCATGTCCGCGTCGACCTCCTGCAGGAACCCTTTTGCGAGCATCGCGCCGACCACCTTGGCGGCGGCGGCGCCGCGCAGGCTTTCGGGCAGCGGCAGGGCGATGCGGTCCTCGCGCTGTGCGGCGCCGCTGAGGATGATGGCTTGGGTATCGGAAAGCTTGGTCATGGGGTCGTCTCCGTATTCGGGCCCGCGTCATGCAGCGCCTTCTACGACCCCGAGCCGCGAAGGGCGCGCGGCGGGAGTTCCGGCTGGGCCGGAGATCAGCGAGCGTGCTCGCCCTCGCCGAAGGCGCTGTCGGTAATGCGCTTCAGGAGGCTGGCGTAGTGTTCGAGGGTGCCGACCATGGCCCAGCCCGCCTCGTCGGGGGCGCAGTTGAAATGGTCGTCGCTGAGCGCCTGCAGGCGGGCGAGCATCTCGTCGATTTCGGCTTTTTTGCCGATGAAGGCTGCGAGCGCGGCTTCCTTGTTCCGGCGCGCCTTCTCGGCGCGGAGTTCGTGGCGCGGGGTGGTGATCGGGTTCAGGCGGGTGGTCATCGTGGTGGCTCCTTGGTGAGTTGCATCGCTTCGTTGGAGTGACGTTCGCTCCGGTCGCGACGCTTATCAACTCGATAAGCACATGATCTGTAATGATAGTCGGAGCCGTAGATGCAGGGCATGAGCGAGCGCCAGTACGCCGCGCATGTCGGCCTGTCGCGCGGTGCGATCCAGAAGGCGAAGACCGCCGAGCGGCTGGTCCTCTATCCCGACGGCAGCATCAACGCGGCCGCCAGCGACGCGCGGCGGGCGGAAACGACGGACCCGTCGAAGACGAGGAAGCCGCCCGCGCCGAAGCTGAAGCCTGTCCCCGAGGCGGCGGTGGCGGCCGTGGGCGACACGCTCCGCGAGCAGGGTCTGGCTGTTCCGGCCGTCGGCGGCGGCACGACATTCCTGCAGGCCAAGACGGCGAACGAGGTGCTGAAGGCGCAGGAGCGGCGCATCCGGCTCCAGAAGCTGAAGGGGGAGTTGATCGAGCGGGCCCGCGCGCTGGCGCTGGTGTTCCGCCTGGCGCGGGAGGAACGGGACGCGTGGGTGAACTGGCCCGCGCGCGCGGCGGCGCTGATGGCGGCCGAGCTTTCTGCCTCGTGCAGCGACGCGACAGGCCAGCAGATCACCGTGGAGCCAGCCGCGATGCAGAAGGTGCTGGAGAGACATGTACGCGCTCACCTCGACGAACTCGCCGAGGTCCGGCCCGACTTCCGGTGAGAGCGGCGATGGCCTGACGGACTTCGACGGCGCGGGCGAGATCCTGCGCGCCTGGGGCAACGGGCTGCGGCCCGACCCGGACCTGACCGTTTCGGAATGGGCGGACCGGCACCGGATGCTGTCGGGCCGCGCCTCGGCCGAGCCCGGGCGATACCGCACGGTGCGCACACCCTACATGCGCGAGATCATGGACCGGCTCTCACCCGGCGATCCCATGCAGCGGATCGTGTTCATGAAGGCCGCGCAGGTCGGTGCGACCGAGGCGGGCAACAACTGGATCGGGTTCGCCATCCACCAGGCGCCGGGCCCGATGCTGGCGGTCCAGCCGACGGTGGAACTGGCCAAGCGGAACTCGCGCCAGCGGATCGACCCGCTGATCGACGAAAGCCCGGAGCTGCGGGAGCGGATCAAACCGGCGCGCTCCCGCGACGCCGGCAACACGATGCTGTCCAAGGAGTTCGCGGGCGGCATCCTGATCATGACCGGCGCGAACTCGGCGGTCGGGCTGCGCTCGACCCCGGCGCGCTACATCTTCCTCGACGAGGTCGATGCCTATCCGGCTTCGGCCGACGAGGAAGGCGATCCGGTCACCCTAGCGGAAGCGCGGTCGCTGACCTTCGCCCACCGGCGCAAGGTGTTCCTGGTCTCGACCCCGACGATCCGGGGGCTGAGCCGGATCGAGCGGGAGTTCGAGGCGTCCGACCAGCGCCGGTTCTTCGTGCCGTGCCCGCACTGTGGCCATGCGCAATGGCTCAAGTTCGAACGGCTGCGCTGGCAGAAGGGCCGTCCCGAGACGGCGGAATATCACTGCGAGGGCTGCGACGCGGCAATCGCGGAGCACCACAAGACAGCGATGTTGGAGGGGGGCGAATGGCGGGCGACCGCCACGGCCGCCGATCCGACCACGGTCGGGTATCACCTCTCGGCGCTCTATTCGCCGATCGGCTGGCTGAGCTGGGAGCGGATCGTGCGGGCATGGGACGCGGCGCAGGGGTCGGACGAGGCGATCAAGGCGTTTCGCAACACGATCCTCGGCGAGACATGGGTCGAGACCGGCGAGGCTCCGGACTGGCAAAGGCTCTACGACCGTCGCGAGCGCTGGACATCCGGCACGGTGCCTGCGGGCGGGCTGTTCCTGACCGCCGGGGCGGATGTGCAGAAGGACCGGATCGAAGTCGATGTCTGGGCCTGGGGCCGTGGGCTGGAAAGCTGGCTGGTCGATCATGTCGTGATCGAAGGGGGTCCGGACCGGCACGACGCGTGGTCGGAACTGACCGCGCTGCTGGACAGGTCATGGCCGCATGAACGCGGCGCGCATCTGCGCATCGCGCGGCTCGCTATCGACACCGGCTACGAGGCCCCGGCGGTCTATTCCTGGTCGCGGGCGCAGGGGTTTGGGCAGGTCTCGCCCGTGAAGGGCGTCGAGGGGTTCAACCGCTCGAGCCCGGTCTCGGGGCCGACCTTCGTCGACGCGACCGAGGGCGGCAAACGCCTGCGGCGCGGGGCCCGGCTCTGGACCGTGGCGGTCTCGACCTTCAAGGCCGAGACCTACCGCTTCCTGCGGCTGGCGCGGCCGACCGAGGAGGATATGGCCGACGGGGCGGCATTCCCGCCCGGCTCGGTGCACCTGCCGCACTGGGTCGAAAACGAATGGCTGAAGCAGTTCGTGGCCGAGCAGCTGGTGACGGTGCGCACCAAGCGCGGCTTTGCCCGGCTGGAATGGCAGAAGCTGCGCGAGCGCAACGAGGCGCTGGACTGCCGGGTCTACGCCCGCGCCGCCGCCTGGATCGCGGGCGCGGATCGCTGGCCGGACGAGAAATGGCGCGACCTCGAGGATCAGCTCGGGGCCGCCCCCACCGACACCGATCCCGCCGGGCAGATCAACAGGCCGGGACAGGCCCCGCAGGGCAAGCGCCGCTCCGACTGGCTCGGAAGGCGCGGAGGATGGTTCTGAACATGACCGACTGGACGGAAACCGAGCTCTCGGCGCTGCGCCGGGCCTATGCCAGCGGGACGACCCGGGTCAGCTACGATGGCAAGTCCGTCGACTACGGCTCGGCCGAGGACCTGCTGGCCCGGATCCGGACCATCGAGCGCGCCATCGTGGGCACGACCCGGCCGCTGCCGGTCGCCGGGCTGGCAGGCTTCTCGCGCGGGGATCGCTGATGTCGGCGACCTGGTTCGACCACGCCATCGCCACGGTGGCGCCGCGCATGGCCGCGCGCCGCGTGATGGCGCGTCAGGCGTTTGAGACGCTGACGCGCGGATATGATGGCGCCGAACGCGGGCGGCGGACCGAGGGGTGGCGCGCTCCCGGATCCTCTGCCGACACCGAGATCGGCGTGGCCGGAGCCCTGTTGCGCGACCGGATGCGCGATCTCGTCCGCAACAACCCGCATGCGGCCAAGGCGGTTGCGGTGCTGGTCAATAACATCATCGGCGCGGGGATCATGCCGCGCGCTGCCAGCGGCGACGACACGCTCGACCGGAAGGTCGACGCGCTCTTCGAGCGCTGGACGGCGGAGTGCGACGCCGACGGCCAGCTCGACTTCTACGGGCTGCAGACGCTGATCTGCCGCGAGATGGTCGAGGCAGGCGAGGTCCTGGTGCGTCGCCGGCTGCGGCGCGCGAGCGACGGACTGCCGGTGCCGCTGCAGCTGCAGGTGCTGGAGGCCGACTTCCTCGACGCCACGAAATCCGGCGCCCTCGGCGCGGGGCGGTTGGTCCAAGGGATCGAGTTCGACCCGGTCGGCAAGCGGCGGGCCTACTGGCTCCATGCCGAGCATCCGGGCGACGCCTATGGCGCCTTGCAGAACGGGTTGCAGAGCCGCCCCGTCCCGGCGACCGAGATCGCCCATGTCTACGAGAAGCAGCGCACGCAGGCGCGCGGCGTGCCCTGGGGCGCGCCGGTGATCCGCAGCTTGCGCGATCTCGACGATTACGAGGTGGCCGAGCTGGTCCGCAAGAAGACCGAGGCCTGCGTCACCGCCATCGTCTTCGGCGACGACGAGGCGCAACAGGGCATCGCGCCGTCGGTGGTCGACGCCGATGGCAACCGGGTCGAGCAGTTCGAGCCGGGGCTGATCGCCTATGCCCGTGGCGGCAAGGACATCCGCTTCAACCAGCCGTCGGCCACCGGCGGCTACGGCGAATACAAGCGGGCCAGCCTGCACACGATCTCGGCCGGGTTCCGCGTGCCCTATGAATTGCTGACCGGGGACCTCTCCCAAGTGAACTATTCCTCGATCCGGGCGGGCCTCGTCGAGTTTCGCCGCCAGATCGACGCGGTGCAGTGGCAGCTGTTCATTCCGATGTTCTGTGCGCCGGTCTGGCGCTGGTTCACCGAGGCCGCATGGACGGCGGGGCAGATCCCGTCGCCGATTGTGCCGGTGGAATGGTCGCCGCCGAAGTTCGAAGCGGTCGATCCGCAGAAGGACGCGATGGCGAACCTGCTGTCGATCCGCTCGGGCACAATGACTCTCGCCGAGGTGATTGCGCGGCAGGGCCGCAACCCTGACGCGGTGCTGGCCGAGATCGCCGCGACCAACGCCAAGCTCGACGCGCTGGGGCTGGTGCTCGACAGCGACCCGCGGCGGGTGACCAAGACCGGCAGCGCGCAGACCAGCGATCCGGCGACCGATCCGGCCGACGACGAAACGGACACCGGCGACCCGACTGCCGAAGCGGATGAAACCGACCCGGCGCAGGCCGACCAACAGGACTGACCTCATGGACACGATGATCGAATTGCCGGCCATGCGCCGGTCGGCGGAGCTTGCGCCGAACACGGCCGATGCCGACAGCCGCACCGTCGAGGTGGTCTGGTCGGCCGGGGCGCGCGTTCGTCGCGCGACCTTCTTCGGCGAGCCCTATGACGAGGAACTGAGCCTCGATCCGGCCCATGTCCGGCTCGAGCGGCTGAACGCGGGCGCGCCGTTTCTGAAGGTGCACGAGCTCGACACGCTCGACGCGGTGATCGGCTCGGTCGTGCCGGGATCGGCGCGGATCGAGAACGGGCGCGGGATCGCGCTGGTGCGGATCAGCGAGCGTGCCGATGTCGAGCCGATCTGGCGCGACATCCAGGCGGGCCACATCCGGGCGGTCTCCATCGGTTACCAGGTCCACCGCTTCGAGGTCTCCAAGCCAGAGGCCGCGCGCGAACTCTGGCGCGCGGTGGACTGGACGCCGTTCGAGGTCTCCGCCGTCGCGGTCGGCGCCGACCCCGCCGCAGGCTTCCGCGCCCAGCACCCCCTTCACGACTGCGTCCTCCACCGCCGGGACGCCCCCAGAGAGCAAGGAGCATCCCCGATGACGGACAAGACCCAGACCCCGGCGAGCGACGCCGCACCCGCCACCACCCAGCCGACCGAGCCGGTCGAAACCGAGGACACCACCATGACCGAGCCGAAATCGGCTGCGCCCGACCCGATAGTCGCGGCCAGCGAGACCCGCAGCCAGCCGACGACGCAGGCAACTTCCGCGCCCGACACGGAAGCGGTCGCCACCCGCGCCCGCGAGGCCGAGCGCGACCGCGTCTCCACCATTTACGATCTGGCCGGGCGGCTGAACCTCGAGCGCGGCTTCGCCGAGGATCTGGTCAAGCGCGGCGTGAGCGTGGACGAGTCCCGCCGCCTGATCCTCGATCAGGTCGCGGCGAAGTCGGACGAGACACGGACCTTCCCCCATGTCTCCGTCCCGCTCGGCGGTAGGGACGAGCGCATCACCCGCCGTGACGCGGTGGCGAATGCGCTGCTGCACCGCTACAGCCCGACGCTGTTCCAGCTCGAGGACGCCGCCCGGCAGTATCGCGGCATGACGCTGCTGGAACTGGCCCGCGAAAGCCTCGGCAATGCTGGCGTGAACACGCGGGGCCTGTCGCGCGACGAGGTGGCGACGCGCGCGCTGCACTCGACCTCGGACTTCCCCGAGATCCTGTCGGCCGTCACCAACAAGACCCTGCGGCAGGCCTACGAGGCCTATCCCCGCACCTTCATGCTGTTCTGCCGCCAGGTGCTCGCGACCGACTTCAAGGCCATGCACCGGGTCCAGCTGGGGGAGGCGCCGCAGCTGCTGGAAGTCGGCGAGAGCGGCGAGTTCAAGCGCGGGACGCTTGGCGAGAGCAAGGAGAGCTACAAGGTCAAGACCTATGGCCGGGTGGTAGCGATCACCCGCCAGACGCTGATCAACGACGATCTCGACGCCTTCACCCGGATCCCGGCGATGTACGGCAACTCCATCGCTCAGCTGGAGTCCGACGTGGTCTGGGGCATCATCACCGCCAACCCGGCGATGGCCGATGGCAACGCGCTGTTCCACACCACGCACAAGAACCTGGCTGGCACCGGCACGGCGCTGGCGGTGGATGCGGTGGGCGCAGCCCGAGCGGCGATGGCCAAGCAGACCGGCCTTGACAAGAAGACGGTGCTGAACGTTCGGCCCGCTTTCCTGATCGTGCCCGCCTCGCTGGAACTGAAGGCCGAGCAGCTGGTCGCCCAGAACCTTGTGCCCGCCGCGACGGCCAGCGTGGTGCCGCAATCGATCCGCACCCTCGCGCCGATCAGCGAGCCGCGGCTGGATGCGAACAGCGAGACCGCCTGGTATCTGGCGGCCAGCCCGAACCAGATCGACACCATCGAGTACGCCTATCTCGAGGGTCAGCAGGGCGCCTACATCGAGACGCGCAACGGCTTCGACGTCGACGGGGTCGAGATCAAGTGCCGCCTCGACTTCGGCGCCAAGGCCATCGACTGGCGTGGCCTCTACAAGAACCCGGGCGCGTAACGCCCCCATCCTGAACCCTGACATGCGGGCGGTCCAATCGGGCCGCCCTTCGTCATTCCAAGAGGATCACCCCATGAAAAACTTCGTCCAGCCCGGCAACACAATCACCCTGACCGCGCCCTATGCTGTCGCCTCCGGCGATGGCCTGCTCGTCGGCTCGATCTTCGGCATCGCCGCCGGAGCGGCCGCCCTCGGCGAAACCGTCGAGACCGCGCTCGTCGGGGTCTTCGACATCACCAAAGTCGGCTCGCAAGCCTGGACCGTCGGCGCCAAGGTCTACTGGGACGACACCAACAAGCGCTGCACCACGGTCGCGACCGACAACACTCTCGTCGGCGTGGCCGTCGAGGCAGTGGCGAGCGGTGCGGGCGACACCATCGGCCGGGTGCGGCTGAACGCGACGTTCTGATGAGCGCCTTCGCCGCCGCGCTCAGTGCACTCTTCGCCGATCCGAACGTCGGCCGGGACGCGGTCTACATCGCCGACGGCGGCGCGCCCGTTCTGGTGCGTGCCGTCGCCCGGCGCGCGGATGCCATATCGGACTTCGGCGATGCGCGGCTCTGGTCCGAGACCACCCGGATCGATCTGCGCGTGGCCGAGGTGGCGAACCCGCGTCCCGGCGACCGGATCGAAATCGACGGGGACGCCTTCCTCATTCAGGGCGAGCCGGTCCGTGACCGCGAGCGGCTGGTCTGGACCGTCGATCTGAGGCCCGCATGAGGCTGAAGCTCGACATTGATCCCGACATCGTCGCGATGATGGAGGCGGAGGTTGCGGCGGGCGAACGCGCCGTCACCTCTGCAATGCGCGAGGCCGGGACCGGGTTGAAGTCGGCTTGGCGATTGCAGATCACCGGCGCAGGGCTCGGCACACGGCTCGCCAATTCGATCCGGAGCCAGAACTTCCCCAGGTCGGGCGAGAGCCTCGACGCCGCGGCGCTGGTCTGGTCGAAGGCCCCGGTCATCGTGGGCGCGCATGACACCGGCCCGCTGATCCGGTCGAAGAACGGCTTCTGGCTGGCGATCCCGCTGCCCGCCGCAGGCAAGTCCCTGCGCGGCGGTCGGATTACGCCCGACGAATGGGAGCGGCGCCGCGGGCTGCGCCTGCGCTTCGTCTATCGCCGCACGGGCCCGAGCCTGCTGGTGGCGGAGGGGCGGCTCAACACGAAGGGCCAAGCGGTGGTGTCCCGCTCGAAGACCGGGCGCGGCAAGGTCACCGCGCCGATCTTCCTGCTGGTGCCGCAGGTCAAGCTGCCGAAGCGGCTGGACCTGGCGCGGGATGCGGAGCGCGCAGTGGACGGTGTGCCCGGGCTGATCGTGGCAAATTGGATTGAGGATAGATTGTGATGTCTGCTGTCCGGGCTATTCCGCAGCGCCTTGCGGGTCTCTTTCGCGCGACTCGAGATCGCGCCGCGCCACGGCGAGTATTGATCGGGACAGCTCGTGAAGTTGGTCGGCAGCCAATCGGTTGATCTGCCAGAACAGGCGTCGCTCCAGGACCTTGCCGGGCACAAGCTCGACAAGCTCACCGCGGTCCAGATGGTGCCTCGCGAGCTGGAACGGGTTGAGCGCCCATCCCATGCCGGCGAGGCTTCCTTCAAGGAAGCTCTGCGTCGAGGGGAGCCAGTGGGTGGGGAAGGCGAGATCGTGCCCGAAGACCTCTCGAGCCCAGACATTCTGAAGCCGGTCCTTCTGGTTGAAGGTGAGAGCAGGCGCACGCTGGAAAGCCTCCTCCGTGAGACCTTGCGGGAAGTATCGCGCCATGAAGTCGGGACTAGCCGTAGCCAGGTAGCTGAGCGATCCGAGGGACGTGACCCGACATCCCTGCACGGGTCTTTCCAGCGAGGTAACGGCGGCAAGTACCCGGCCGCGTCGCAGCCAGTCCGCTGTATGGTCCTCGTCGTCGATCGCGACGTTCACGAGGTAGTCGGTGGTCTTCGTGAAGGAGGCGATGGCCTCGAGAAACCAGGTCCCGAGACTGTCGGCGTTCGTGGCCACGTTAACGGTTACCCACTGAGCGGCTCCTTCGGAGCCGGAGAACTCGGGCAACTGCTCCATGAGGTCCTTCTCGAGCATGCCAACGCAGTCCATGTGCCGGCAAAGCGCGAGGCCCTTGTCCGTGGCCGTGCAGGGCGTGCCTCGTTCGATGAGCACCGCGCCGAGGCGCTCTTCGAGATGCTTGACGCGCTGCGAGATGGCAGACGGCGTCACATGGAGTGATGCCGCAGCCCGTTCGAAACTCCCGGTCCTGACGACCGCGGCAACGGCGCGGAGGGCCGCGTAGTCGATCATGATTCAGTTTTCCTTCATCAGGCTCAGCAGCCTTAATTTGTCTAATCCGTCATATCATCGTAGCTCAAGGCGAAACCCTTCGAATGGGACGCCCGCCAATGGACCTCGCCGTTTTCTTCACCGGAATGATGATGAGCCTCAGCCTCATCGTGGCCATCGGAGCGCAGAACGCCTTCGTGCTGCGGCAAGGTTTGCGCGGCGAACATGTCCTCCCCGTCTGTCTGGCCTGCGCGATCTCGGACGCGATCCTCATCACCGTGGGCGTGACCAGCTTCCGTAGCGTCTCGGAGTGGTTGCCCTGGCTCGAGCCTGTGATGCGCTACGGCGGCGCCGCCTTCCTGGTCTGGTATGGCCTGAAGAGCCTTCGCTCGGCGCTGCGCTCTAACGAGGCGCTGGCGGCTGATGTCTCGCTGGCGACGACCGATCTTTTCCGCACGCTGGTCGCCTGCCTCGCCATCACCTGGCTGAACCCGCATGTGTATCTCGACACGGTCATCCTGCTGGGCACCATCTCCACCCAGTTCACGGACAGCCAAGGGTCCTTCGCGATCGGCGCGATCCTCGGATCGTTCGTCTTCTTCTTCGCCCTCGGCTACGGTGCCATCAAACTGCGCCCGGTGTTCGAGCGACCGGCGGCCTGGCGCATTCTCGAAACGCTCATCGCGCTGGTGATGTGGCTTATCGCCTTCAAGTTGCTGGCCGGAACCTGAGAGTATCCTCGATGGAGAACATCAACCATCTGCTCGTCGTCTTCATCGCCTACGTGATTGCGGCCGGAAGCCCCGGTCCGAGCACCCTTCGGATCATGGGTGTGGCGATGAACCATGGTCGGCAGGCTGGGCTGGCGCTGGCCGCGGGCGTCATCTCCGGATCGCTGTTCTGGGGGCTGTCTGCGGCCACTGGTGTTTCCGCGTTGCTCGCGCGCTATGCCGAGGCCCTGATCGTCCTGAAGGTCTTCGGCGGCATATATCTGCTCTACCTCGCGGTGCGTGCCGCCCGAAACGCGATGACGCCCGACACCGCGCCCTCAACCGGCCCCGCACGAGCTAATACTCCTCCGTCCCCTGCCGCCCTCTATCGCCATGGATTGATCATGCATCTGGCCAACCCGAAGGCCGTGCTGGCCTGGATCGCCCTCGTGACGCTCGGCCTGGGCGCCGAGGCGTCCTGGCATGACGTGGCCACCATTCTGGCAGGCTGCGCGGTCCTGAGTGTGACGATCTTCGGCGGCTACGCGATCGTGTTCTCGACGGCGCCGATGATCAGCCTCTACCGCCGCGCCCGGCGCGGAATCGAAGGCGTCCTGGCCGTCTTCTTCGGGTTGGCCGGCCTGCGCCTGCTATCTTCACGCGTTTGAGGGAGATGCTCGGATGAACTTGTTTACAGGCCTCTCAGCCTTTCCTCTCACGCCCACCGACGAAGAAGGGCAGCTGGAGCCCAAGCTTCTGCAACGCTTCCTCGAGCGCATCGTGGCAGCAGGTGCGGATTCCATCGGGCTCCTCGGCAGCACCGGCGGATACGCCTACCTGACGCCGGAGGCGCGCAAGCGCACGCTGCGGGCCGCCGTGGAGTGCGTGGCGGGCCGGACGCCGCTCATCATCGGTGTCGGCGCCCTTACGACCGATGTCGCCGAGGACCTCGCGCGAGACGCCCGAAAAGCCGGCGCAGACGGCCTGCTTCTCGCGCCCATGTCCTACCAACCGCTGACCGACGACGAGGTCTTCCGGCATTTCGAGGCCGTCGCCGCGGCCGGCGAGCTGCCGCTGTGCATCTACAACAACCCGGGCACCACGAAATTCACCTTCAGCCCGGACCTTATCGCGCGCGTCGCCAGGATCCCGAACGTGGCCGCCGTGAAGATGCCGCTACCGGCGGACGGAGACTATGCCACCGAGCTGCGTCGCTTGCAGGAGAGGACTCCGGAGGGTTTCGCCATCGGCTACAGCGGCGACTGGGGCGCAAAGGACGCGCTGCTCGCCGGTGGCGCCTGCTGGTACAGCGTCGTGGCCGGTCTCCTGCCGGAGCCCGCCGTGGCGCTCACCCGCGCTGCGCAGTCCGGAGATGCGGCCGAGGCCGATCGCATCGACTGCGCCTTTGGCCCCCTTTGGGCGCTCTTCCGTGAGTTCGGGAGCTTCCGGGTGATGTTCGCCATCGCTGAGGTTCTCGGTTATGGGCGTCTCACTCCGCCGCGTCCGGTCCTCCCGCTGGAGGAACCAAACCGGCAAAGGGTCGAGTTGACCTTGCGTTCGCTTCTCGATGCCGTCTGAGGCCTGAGAGACCAATCGTTCAGGCGGTCGTCTGACCGGTCGCCACCGTTTCGGACATGATCCATTTGGCGATGCGGCAAGCCGGAACTGGTCGAAACCGTCTCTGTACTCGCGGCCTGGCAGGAAATCATGCCCACCCCACGCGAAACCATCCTCACCGCGCTGCACGCGCGGCTCTCGGCGCTGCCCGCCACGGCCCTGCGCGGTGAGGTGCTGCCCGAACGTATCCCGAGCGAGGGGCTGCTGATCCTGCGCGATGGCGAGCCGGGCGAACCTGAGGTGACGCTGTCGCCCCTGCGCTACCACTACCAGCACCGCGCCGAGATCGAGGCGGTCGTACAGGGCGCCGACCGTGACGCCGCCTTCGACACGCTGACCGCCAGCGTAGGCACGGCACTCGCCGCCGACCGCACGCTGGGCGGGCTCTGCGACTGGGTCGAGGCGGAAGCGCCGCGCCCGGTCGATCTGCCGGTCGAGGGCGCGGCCAGCCTGAAGGCCGCCGTGATCCCGGTGGTGCTGCACTATTCCACGGCCGATCCGCTGGCCTGATCCCGACAATCCGAGGAGAACACCATGGCACGAGCCCAGGGGGCGCGGGCGCTGATGGCGCTTGCGTTCGAAACGACCTATGGAACGCCGCCCGCGAGCGGCTTCACCCGCATGCCCTTCGCCAGCACCTCGCTCGGCGCGGAGCAGCCGCTGCTGAACTCGGAGCTTCTCGGGTACGGCCGCGATCCGCTGGCGCCGATCAAGGACGCGGTGACAGCCGACGGCGATGTCGTCGTGCCGCTCGACGCCGAGGCCTTCGGCTTCTGGCTGAAAGCGGCCTTCGGCGCGCCGACGACCACGGGCGTCGAGGCCCCGTACACCCACGAGTTCCAGTCGGGGTCCTGGACGCTGCCCAGCATGTCGATCGAGACCGGCATGCCCGAGGTGCCCCGCTATGCGATGTACTCGGGCTGCGTGCTCGACCAGATCACCTGGCAGATGCAGCGCTCGGGGTTGCTGACCGCGACGGCGCGGCTGGTCGCGCAGGGCGAGACGGTCGGGACCACGACGAGCGCGGGAACACCGGCCGCGCTGGAGCTGAAGCGCTTCGGCCACTTCAACGGGGCGATCACCCGCAATGGCACCGCCCTCGGCAACGTGGTCTCGGCCGAGATCACCTATGCCAACAACCTCGACCGGATCGAGACGATCCGCTCGGACGGGCGCATCGACGGAGCGGACCCGTCCATCGCCGCGCTGACCGGCCGGATCGAGGTGCGCTTCGCCGACCAGACGCTGGTGACGCAGGCCATCAACGGCGAGGCCTGCGAGATGGAATTCGCCTACATCCTCCCCTCCGGCGAGAGCTTCACCTTCACCGTGCACGCCGTCTATCTGCCGCGACCGCGGATCGAGATTTCCGGGCCGCAGGGCGTCCAGGCGACCTTCGACTGGCAGGCCGCCCGCGACAGCGTGGTCGGCCGGATGTGTACCGCCACCCTCGTGAATGATGTGGAGACGTTGTCTTAAGAATACCCCCGGTTCCCGTGCGATACGGGAGCCGCTGTCCGGCACCTCAAATATGCCGGACAGCGGCGG
>NZ_QNVX01000031.1:82814-91518 GCF_003314725.1 Rhodovulum sp. BSW8 | reverse complement strand
GCCCGGCCGACCTGGGCATTCAGCGTCTCGAAGCCCGTCTGCGCCTCGGCAAAGGCGGTCTCGGCCGCGGCGATGGCCGCGGCGTCGGGGGTCTCGGCGCCTTCGAGGGCGGCCAGCGCATCGGCGCGCTCCTGCATCCGCTCGGCCGCCGCGCGGCGCTCGCGGCGCAGATCGTTCAGATCCTTGGGCATGTCATTCTCCTGATTGGCAAAAGCAGAAGCCCCGCCCGGAGCGATCCGGACGGGGCGGTGGGTTGGGTTCAGTGAGTGGTCGTTCAGAGAGCCGCGCGGGCCTGCGCGGCGGCCGCGCGCGCCAGAGAGCCCCGCCCGGAAGTGCGTCGGGCGGCGGCAGGCCGCGGCGCGTGCATGGCAAAAATCCTATCATAGAAGGCCGCGCGGGTCTCGGCGCTGTCGGCAAGGCCGCGGGCGATGGCCGCTTCCGGCCCGAAGGTCGCCCCGCCATCGGCCGGATCGTCGGTGACGGACAGCCGCGCGGCGAGGTCTTCGGGGGCGATGCCCCGGCCGCGGGCGACATCGGCATGGAAGGCCGCCTCATGGGCATCGAGATCGCGCAGGATCTCGGCCCGGCCGCCTTCGGTCTCGGGGTTCGGCAGCTTGGCCCGGGCATGGGTCGAGGTGAAGATCTGCCACCGGTTGCCCGCGCCATCGGGCCCGACCGGCCAGCCCGCCTGGCGCATGACGCCGATGGAGCCCGCGAGGCTGCCGGGCGTCATCGCAATATCCGAACACTGGCTGGCCAGGTGATAGCCCATCGAAGCCGCCAGAGGATTGACCAGCGCATGGACGGGCTTGACCGCCGCCAGCGCCGCGATGGCCCCCGCCGCGGCCGCACCCCCCAGCACCAGCCCGCCCGGCGTGTCGAACTCGATCACCACCGCCGCCACGTCCTCGGCCGAGGCCAGCGCCCCGCAGGACGCCTCGATGCCCGCGAAGGTCGCCCAGCCGAGGAAGCGTTCGAGGATCTCGGCATTGGGCGTCAGCACGCCCCGCACCGGCATCACCGCCACGCCCCGCGCGACCGCGAAGCGCTCGCCGCGGGCCACCTCGACCGGCCCGGAAA
Organism: Rhodovulum sp. BSW8; assembly: GCF_003314725.1. NCBI lineage: Bacteria > Pseudomonadati > Pseudomonadota > Alphaproteobacteria > Rhodobacterales > Paracoccaceae > Rhodovulum > Rhodovulum sp. BSW8. The sequence goes on along the minus strand of NZ_QNVX01000031.1, from coordinate 90,438 downwards.
GCGCTGGCCCGGCGGCAGGCGCGGCGGGCAACGGCAGCCCCAGGAGCCCCGCCCCGAAGTCGTGATCCAGCGCCAGGGGGGCGGCGCCCAGAAGGCTGGCAATCGTCGTTTCCATCAGTCCTTGTCCTCTTCTGTTCCGGCCCCGGCATCCTCGTTGCGGGTCATGTTCGCGGCCGGGTTCAGCCGGTCGCCGCCGTCGACGGGGGCGCGGCCGTCCTCGGCGCGGGCCTCGTTCGCGGTCAGGAACGGGCCGCCCACCGCCGCCTTCAGCGCGTCGTAACGCTCCTTCGTCGTCGCCTGCATCAGCGCGTCGTAATCGTGCCGGAAGAAGAGCCCCGCCCGCCGTTCGGCCTCGGTCAGCACGCCAAGCGCCAGCTGCGCCTCGACGAAGCCGCCCCAGTGCAACAGGCAATCGGTCTTGTAATCGATGGCCTGCTGCTGGCCGTTGGCCTTCACCCCGTGTTCCAGCATCTGCAGTTTCGAGGGCGGCACCCGGTAGATCGCGGCGATCTGCTCGCGGTCGAACTTGCGGCTTTCCAGGAGCTGCTGATCGGCGGCCGAGAGATCCAGCGACTTGATGTCGTCGGTCGCGCCGATGATCGGGATGCCGTTGGCCTCGGGGTCGATCAGGGCATTGCGCACGCGCCGCGCATTGCGGTGCCAGGCCTCGTCGTCCTCGTAGACATCCTCCATCTTCAGCACCGCGCGCATCTGCACGCCCGAGGCGGCGCGCGCCGCGGCCTCCTGACCGGCCAGCGCCAGGCCCACGGATTCCGCCGCGACCTGCAAGGGGCTGCGGCCGGTCCAGCCGTCCTCGGCCATGTAGCGCAGATGCACCATGGCGCGGGACGGCGCCCGGCGCTGGATGCCCGCCCCGTCCTCGAAGGCATAGAACCGCGCCCGGCCGTCGCGGAGCTCGGCGCAGAGATCGGGGCGGATCACATCGAGAAGCGTCAGCTCGCCCGCCCCGTCGCGGGGCGCATAGGCATAGGCCCGGCCGCGGAGTGCGAAGGCATAGACGAGGGCGAACCGCGCGACCCTCGCGGCCACGCCCGGCGCGGATTCGGTGTTCAGAAGATAGGTCGCGGCATGCTCGACCACCGGTTCGGCGCGGCTCGGCCCCAGCCGCTGGTAGAGGCGCAGCGGCACCTTGGCGAGATCGCCCGCGATCACGTTGCAGCAGGCGAAGACCGTGGCATGACGTTGGGCCGCCAGCGGCGTCACCACCGGCAGCGAGCGGACGCGGGATTGCCCGCCCGCCCAGAGATCCCCGAACCACGGCGACGGATCGCGGGTGCCCGAGGGTTCGACCGGCCCGGCCGAGGCCATGGCCGAGGTCAGCGGCGGTTCGCGCCGCAGATCCTGCCGGGGTTCGGGCCGCGACCGGCCGCGCGTGAGGAAAGGAAGTCCGATCATACCGTTGCCACGTCCCGTGCCTTGCGTTTGCCCGCCTCGGCCTCGGCGCGGCCGAGCGCCATGATCGCGGCCACCGCCGGATCGATCCGCCCCTTCGAGCGCGCCTTGTTGGGCTTGATGTTCTCGGCCGCATCCTCGTCGCGATGCACATTGCCCACCGCCCAGGCCAGAACCGGATTGCCGCCATGCCGGATCCGCCCCTGCGCCACCGCCCGCTCGAAGCGCTTCATCGGCGAGGACATCGAGGCATAGCCCTGGCCGTGCTCGACCAGCGGGAACCGCCGCCTGACCAGCTCCTTCGCCACGTAACGCATCCCCCAGCGGTCATAGGACAGCTCGCGCAGATCGAAGCGCGCCCGGATCCATTCCAGCCGCTCGATCACCCGGTCCTCGTCGATCACGCCGCCGCCATGCACCTCCAGCCAGCCCTGATCGCGCCAGGCGACATACTCGCGCTTTTCCGATTGTGCCCGCGCGATGAAGCCCTTCGGTCCCGAGGGCAAAAAGGAATAGCTGATCAGGAACACCTGCCCGTCCTTCGGGATCGCCACGCAGATCGAGGTGAGGTCGGTCGTTTTGGACAGGTCCAGCCCCACCCAGGCCGGGCGGCCGTAAAGCGCCTCGGGCGCGAAGGGCTCGGCGCCCTTGTCCCAGATCTCGCGCTCGATCCAGGACTGCGCCCCCTCGGTCCAGAGGTTCATGTGCAGCCGCCGGAAGTTCGGCATCTTGCCCGAGATCACCGTCGCCTCGCGGTAAAGTTCCGCGAACCGCTCCTCGCTGAAGGCCACGCCCAGATTGGGATTGGCCATCTTCCAGGCCACCGGATCGCCCACGTCGCAATCGCCAGGCGGCTCGGCCACATAGGCAAAGAAGCTGTCGTCCTGGACATCGCCCCTGAGCACGGTCGCGGAATATTCGCGCAGCTCGCCGCAGATCGAGGCCATGTCGGCGCCTGCCGTGGTGATCGCCCAGTCGATGGGCTGGGCGCGGGCGATCATCGAATTGACCACCACCTCGGCCAGTTCCCGGTCGGTCCAGCGGTGCACCTCGTCGCGGGCGACGAAGCTGGGGTTGATGCCGTCCGCCGAATTGCCGTCGCGGCTCAGCGTCCGGATCGTGCCATTGGTGATCGCGGTCGAGATCAGGTGCTTGTTGCCCGTGTCCATGAAGGCCGACAGCGCGGGCGCGGCCTTGATCATCCGCCGCAGTTCCCGGAACAGAAGCCCCGCCTGATCCCGCGTCGTCGCGGTGCAGAAGCCCTGCGGCGCCGCCTCGCCGTCGAAGAGCTGGGTGTAGAGCATCGGCACCGCCGTGTCGGTGGTCTTGCCGTTCTTCTTCGCGACCTGGTGATAGGTGGTGCGGAACCGGCGCAGCCCGTCCGCCTGTTTCCAGCCGAAGACCGAGCCATGCCGGAACACCTGCCAGGGGGTCAGGTCCAGCGGGCGGCCCGCCGCCGGACCCGTCGTGTGCTGGATCAGGCGGGCGAAGTTCAGAACGCGCGAGGCCGCCTTGCAGTCGAACCAGAGCCCGCGGTCGGCGCCCGTTTCCAGATCCATCAGGTGGCGTTCGCAGGCGAGCCGCACCAGCGCGCCCGCCACCTCGCGCCCCTCGATCACGTCGAGCGCATAGCGCGACACGGGATGGTCAATCGGTTCCATCGAGGGTCCTCAGGATCTCGCCGAAGAGATCGCCCTGGCCGCCCGCGCTCATCCGCGCCTCGTCGACCGGCGTCATGCCGAACCGCGCGGCCAGCTGGTTCATGGTGGCAATGGCGTCCTGCCGCTGGCCCCAGACCGCGCGCTTCTTCTGCTGCCGCCCGTTCCGGGTCGCGACCTCGTACCAGCTGCCGAAGGCCGCGATGTCGCCGGTGAAGCGGATGACATCGGCCACGGATTCGCAATACATCGCGAAGGGATCGTGATAGGCCGGATCGAGCCGCCGCTTGCCCGCCAGCACCGGGGCGAGCCGGTCCCAGACATCGCGCCCCTCGGCGCTCATCCAGTCGGGCGCCTCGGGCACGGGCGCCGTCTGGTCGGCCTTCATCGGCACGACATTGTCGAGCTTCGGCTTCTGACCGCGCATCGGACCTCCCTCTGTTTTTGTCTCGGGGCTTATGTTCGTGGGCTTTTTTTGCCAATTCGGCCCGCGCAACAGGAAAGCTCCCATGCGCGGTTCCCGAGGGGGGCCTCGGATTTTTGGACCCCCCCGGTGTCAGGGACGCCCGAGCACCTCGCGGGCGGTCTTGCGGCTGTGGCAGCTCTTGCAGAGCGCCTGCCAGTTCGACCGATCCCAGAACTTTGCCCGGTCGCCCTCGTGCCGCGCGATGTGATCCACCTCGGTGGCCGGGGTCACCAGCCCCAGCCCCGCGCAATCGGCGCAGAGCGGGTTGGCCTCAAGAAACGCGGCGCGCGCGGTCTTCCAGGCGGGGCTGGCATAGAGCTTCGCGCGGCGCCGGATCTCCTCGGCCGTCTTCACCTTCGCCCGCCGCGCGCGGCCCCGGTCGATCCGCTCGGCCTCGTGGTCCGGGCAGAGCGCCGCGCCAGGCATGGCGAGGTCGTCGCAGCCCGAGGCCGCGCAGAGCTTGCGGATCGTCATGGATGAGGCCTCCCGGAACGCAGAACGCCCGCAGCGGGGGATCCGCTCCGGGCGCAGCTTGGGAGCTGACTGTTTGTCAATCATGGATGCCTAAATAGTCAAGAAGAATTTTTCCACGGGGTCATCGGCGGCATGTCGTCGGTCAGGCGGAGGCTGCGCAGTCCGGCAGCTTCGAGCGCGCACCGCACCTGCAGCAGGTAACCGTACCAGTCGAGCCAGGCGCGCCGAGCCGATGCGATCTGACCGGCGGTAGGATAGTAGGTCACCGGGCAGCACGGCGCGCGCAACTCGACCAGCTTGTTGCCGTTCCGACCGCGCCCGGCCCGGTATCGCCAAGTGTCGCCGAAGTCCTGCGCGGCGCGCGGCCCTGCCGGGCTCGGCCGCCACTTGACCGGAACGCAATGCGGGCGGGCATCGGGCATCCAGTCGGGGCAGCGGCCCGCGCGGGCGAGGTCGGCGACGAGGGTCGCGGCGTACCAGGGCAGCGTGTTCCGGACCACGGTCGCGATCAGCTCGGCATCGTCATGCGGGGTCGACCGGCCGCGGCTCGTGTCGACCCGGGTGCCGAGCTGGGCGCGTTCGAGGGCCACGTATTCCATGCCGTAGGACCGCCAGCCGGTGCCGCCGACCGCCCCGATCTCGTCATGGTCGAGCCGCGCGCATTCGGTGCCGAAGGCCCATTCCAGGGCCGCGCGCACCGGCATCGCGCGCCGGGTCCGGGAGGCAGTCTGCGCCGGGGGGCGGATCGCGGCGGTCATGCTGCCGCCCCCGCCAGATCGGCGATGCGGCGGCAGCGGGCCAGCTGGGCCTCGCGGTCGCGGAGCCATGCCGCCTCGGCCGGATCGAGGCGGGCCGGATCGGCGCCCGCCAGATGCGCGTGGCGGCGCAGCGCCTCGCCCGCCGCCTGGCGGATCTGACCCAGCGCATAGCCGCCCGGCCAGCGCCGGGTCCGGCGCAGATCGTCCAGCAGCTCCGGCGCCCAGCCCTCGGCCAGCGCCTGCCGCCCGACCGCATGGGCGAAGACCGCCCGGATCAGCGGCGAGGCATCGTCGGCGGGCGGCTGGATCTGCGTCGCCGCCTTCAGGATCGCATTGGCGATGGGAAACCGGTCGCGGTCCTTGCCGCCGGGCGCGGCCGCCGCCATCTCCTCGAGCGCGGCCAGGTTCGGCGGGGTCATGTAGGCCAGCCGCTTGGCGAGATCCGCCAGCATCTCCTCGAACTGCGCCTTCGTCATCGCGCCCGGCTTCACAAGCCCCCGCCGCAGCAGCGGCCCGATCAGCAGATCCCGCACCCGCTTCTCGCCCTCGGCCTGTTCCTTCGCGTCCATCTCCGCTCCCTTCTTCTCAGCCTCGCCCCGCCTGGCCCTCCGCGCCCCCGTCCGGGGCGGCGCGCCCGGGGTGTCTCTTCTCGTTTCTTCTCGTTTCCTCTCCTTTCAGCGGTGACGGAAACGGCGCAAAAAAGGGGATCGCCCGGCGGAAACACGGAAAATTCCGTGACTTTTCCGTCCGGTTCCGTGATTTTCCGTGATCGTTCCGGAATATTCTGTGACGGTAACGGAATGTCACAGATCGAACCTGACCGGATCATCGGGCCATCTCCGCGGTGAACTCGTCCAGCGCCTGGCGGATGAAGCCTTCGCGGCGCTGGGTTTCGGGGTAGCGCTCGGCCAGCCAGTCGTCGAAGCGGTCGAGGAATTGCGGCCCGCGCAACAGCTGCCCGGCGCCGATCCGCTTTTCGATCATCTCGCGCAGATCCTTCAGCCGCTTGTTGCGGCGGCGCTGTTCGGCCTCGGCGCGGTTGCGGCGGCTGCTGGCCAGCGCCTCGACCGCGACCTCGGTCACCACCGGATGCGCCAGTCGGATCTCGCCATTGTCGCAGCGCACCCGCGACCAGCCATGCAGCGGTGTCATCTCGCGCTCGCAGATCTGGTGCCAGCGGTCGACGGTGATCCCCAGCGCCTTGGCCAGCAGGCGTTCGTCGGTCGGCAGCGTGCCCACCGGGGTCTCGTCATGGGCCTCGCAGATCAGCAGGAAGCCGTACCAGCCGACCTCGGGCTCGGCGAGCTGGCGGAACTCGCTCTTGCGCCAGCGCTTGAGGTTCCACTGCACGAAGAAATGGGAATCGAGCCGGTCCTCGCTGGAAATCGGGTAGTCCGGCAGATCGCCGGTCTCGACCGGGGCCAGATGGCGACGCGCGGCCATCACGCGGGCGCCCCGTCCGGGCGCAGGGGATCTGGTCTATCCATGGGGAAACTCCTCCATCTGGTCCGGGCCCGCGGGCCCGGTCGGTGACGATGTGCGGGGGCTGGCCTGCCGGGCGCTGAGCGCCATTGCGGCGGCCAGAATGCGTTCGCGGGCGGCGCGGCCGCCCCGGGTCAGGGCATGGGAGAGATAGTCGTCAGAGAACCCCAGCGCCCGGCTTGCCTTGCGTTGCGAGGCAAAGCGCAGGCCCCCGATCTCGACGGGGTGCGGGTCGCGGCCGGGGCGGCGCTGGGGCCGTCCGATCCGGTCGGGATCGCCATCGGCCAGCGCCTTCCAGACCGCCTGCGGCGTCACCCCGAAGCGCGCGGCGGCGGCATGGGCATCGGCAAAAAGCTCGCCCCGGATCCTGACCGGCATCGGCTCGACCCCCTTGCGGCCCGCGCCCACCCGGTCGAGCCGCCCCTTGCGCGCGGCCGAGCGCACCGCCTCGGGGGTCACCCCCAGCGCCCGGGCGGCGGTCGCCGCATCGGGATAGGTCGTGCCGCGGATGGTGAGGTCGGTGTAAATCCGCGTGGCCATCACATCCCCAGGGCCTCGCGATAGAGCTGCAGGACCGCCTCTTCCTCGGCGATGTCGTCCGCGTGGCGCTTGCGCAGCGCGATGATCCGGCGCAGGGCCTTGGTGTCGTAGCCACGCGCCTTGGCGGCGGCCATCACCTCTTTCTGCTGATCGCCGAGGGCGGCCTTCTCTTCGGCCAGGGCCTCGAAACGTTCGATGAAGCCCCGCAGCTCGTCGGCCGCAACGCGGTAGGTCCGGTCGCGCACCGCATCATCCTCGGCGGTCTCCTTCATCGGCAGCCGCGCCCCGGCGGTAAAGCTATCGAGCGGGATCGGGCCGGTCGTCGCCCCGTTCGGGCCGGTCAGGGTCACGGTGGCATCCTGCGGCGCGGTCATGCTGCATCCTCCCCAAAGGTGCCCGGCAGCCCGAGGGGGAAGACCGTTCTGCCCGGCCAGTCGTCAGGGAGGTGCCCGGCGTCCGGCCGGACTGCGGAAACGGGGCGAAGGCCCCGAATGGCGGCATGGGCGATGCCGTTGCGGCCGCTCGCTACCGAAGCCGGTGCACCGTCCGTAGAAAGCGGGCATGTTTCCTGTCGAAATCCGCTGCCTCCGCGTCCAGGCGGCGTCTGGTCTCGGCCATGTGGCGCATCCCCCAGATGAGGGCGCCCAGGAAGATCACGCCCACCGAGACCTGAATGCCGAGGATGAGGGCCAGCATTTCCATAAGTCCCATGTTCCGCTCCCGTTGCCTGAACCTCGGCCGCGATGTCGCTTCGCGCCGTCATCACGCGCGCCCCTTGAACCGCGCCAAAAACTTTTCCGCCCGCGCCTCGAAAACCCGGGCCGCGGCGCGGG
>NZ_QNVX01000031.1:43178-82727 GCF_003314725.1 Rhodovulum sp. BSW8 | reverse complement strand
CAAATTCTGGAAGGACTTTTGCATAGCGACATCCCTATGGTGGCTTCGTGCAAAATGACTCGGGGTCGAAATCGATGGGGCGGACGCCGTCAGCATGCGGGGTCCTCCCGCGTGGCCGGGGCCGGGTTTGCCGCCATGAAGGCGCGAAGGCGATCAACGCTCCGCATGGTCGGGCCGGAGGTCCCTGCCTGCCACGCGGCCCAGGCGCCCCAACTGGCACCGATGGCTTCGCGCAACACCTTCTCGGGCGTTTTACTCGTGGCCTCCGCATAGGCCTTCACTTCGGCGATGAGCTGTTCCATGGCGCCGGATAATGGGGAAACTTCCCGCTTTGCGCAACAGGAAACTTCCCGCTACTTCCGTTCTGCCAGTCAGTGCAATCTCTTTCGCATGGGTGAGATTGGCGACGACTTCATTACCGGCCTTGAGCGGATCATGGATGCGCGCGGCTTGCGAGCCGCGCCGCTCTCTGAGGCTGCTGGTCTGAGCAAGAGCTTCATCCGAGATCTCCGACGCGGAAAGGCGGCCAGCCCGAAACTCGATACCGCAATGAAAATCGCGCGGGCCCTCGACATGAGCGTCGAGGAAATCCTCGCCGCCGCCAACGGGCCGGGTGCAGGAAGGCTCACAATCGCGATTGCCGGAAAGGTCGGAGCCGGAGCCAAGGTGCCCGTTTTCGATGCGTATGAGAAGGGCGACGGCCCACAGGTCGAATGCCCACCAGGCCTCTCTCCACATGGCGTTGTCGCCGTCGAAATCGTTGGGGACAGCATGGAACCTGTCTATTCGGCAGGTGATTTGCTGTTCTATTCCCGCCCCGCGCACGAGGGGGTTCCGAGCGAAGCTGTCGGTAGGCGCTGCGTCTGCGAATGCGAGCGGGGCCTAGGCTGGGTCAAGCTCGTCAAGCTCGGTTCAGAGCCTGGCTACTTCCACCTCATTGCGCTGAATCCTGACGCCGAGAACCAGCACGACGTGCGTCTCAAATGGGCCGCGCCAGTCAGGCTTCATTGGCCTGCGGATCTCGTCAAACGGGTCTAGTCGACCCCATTTCAACGATAAAAAGAGCAATCGTTGGCGCTCGCGCAGGGCCGCCACAGGCACTGATGCGCCAAGCAACGGCCTCGTCGGATCGATGACGGGGGGAAGTTTCCCTCTTTTAGATTGACATAGGGAAACTTCCCTATAATGGTCATCCCCATCGCAACCGGAAAGGGGAGACCCATGAAGACCATCCTGACCGCCACCGCCGCCGTGGCCCTGCTGGCCGCGCCCGCGCTCGCCGCCGTCAACGCCACCGAGGATCTGTCGGCCATCCGCCAGCCCTCGGCCGATTCCACGGGCTGCTTTGCCGCCATCGCGGGCACCAACGCCTTCGAACGCACCCACGCCCCGGGCTGCATCTATTACCGCGCCCCCACCGGCACCGACCCGAAGGAGGTCGAGGCCGCCGATCCCGAGCCAGCCGATCCGGGCGAGGCCGAGGGCGAGGACAGCGAGAACGCCGGTCTCTGAGCATCGGTGCGGGCCGCGCGTCGGCCCTCATCCCATGCCCAGACCCAGTTTGCTCTCCGGAGGACCTCATGCCCCGCATGCCAAAAATCCCCGACCTTCCCGCAACCTACGGCTTCGGCACCTGGCGCGACGCGCTGCTGGGCGCCCTGATCGGCGTGCTCTTTGTCGGCTCGGCCTGGGGCGGCGTCACGCTGGCCGGAATCGCCAACGGCAGCCTCTGATGGAAACGGCCCTCACCACCGCACCGGAACTGGCCGATTTCGTCGCCGAATGGCGCTCCGCCGCGCCCGAGGTGCAACTCGCCGCGATCCGAGGCGCGCTTCGCCGCCACGGGATCGAGATCCCGGCGCTGCTCGGGCGGGTGGCCTTCTACGAGATCCAGCTCTTCGGGCTGACCACCACCGGCCGCAACGAGGCCGAGGCCGCCCAAAACTGGATGGAGGCGGCCACCCGCCTCTGTCCCTTCGAGTGACCTCATAAGGACCGCCCGCCGATGCCCGATGGCGCCCTCTTTCCGGTCGAGCCCGCGACCCGGACCCCCTTCGACCCGACCCCGATGATCGTCGACAGCTTCGCGGGCGGGGGCGGGGCCTCGACCGGGATCGAAATGGCGCTCGGCCGCAGCCCCGATGTCGCGATCAATCACGATGCCGCGGCGCTCGCCCTGCACCAGGCCAATCACCCGGCAACGCACCACCTCAATTCCAATGTCTGGCATGTCGATCCGGCCGAGATCTGCCGTGGTCGCCGTGTCGGGCTCGCCTGGTTCAGCCCCGACTGCAAGCATCACAGCAAGGCCAAGGGCGGCAAGCCCGTCGCCCGCAACATTCGCGACCTCGCCTGGGTCGTCGTGCTCTGGGCGCGCCGGGTCCGGCCCGAGGTGATCGCGCTGGAAAATGTCGAGGAGTTCCGCGACTGGGGGCCGCTGACCGAGGCCAACCGCCCTTGTCCCGAGCGCCGCGGCCAGACCTTCCGCCACTGGGTCGGCGAGCTGCGCCGCCTCGGCTATCGCGTCGAGTGGCGCGAGCTGCGCGCCTGCGACTACGGCGCGCCCACGATCCGCAAGCGGCTCTTCCTGATCGCCCGCCGCGACGGCCGCCCCATCGTCTGGCCCGCGCCGACCCATGGCGATCCGGCCAGCCCGGCGGTCCGCAAGGGCAGGCTGCTGCCGTGGCGCAGCGCCGCCGACTGCATCGACTGGTCGCTGCCCTGTCCGTCGATCTTCGACAGCTCGGCCGAGATCAAGGCCCGGCACGGCCTGCGCGCGGTGCGCCCGCTGGCGAAGAACTCGCTCGCCCGGATTGCCCGAGGCATGCGCCGCTATGTTCTGGATGCCGAACGGCCCTTCATCGTGAACCTGACCCACGGCGCTAGGACCGAGGATCTGGCCCAGCCGCTGCGCACGATCACAGGCGCCGCGCCGCTTGGCTTACTGGCCCCGGCCATCGCCAGCATTGCGCACGGATACAGCGGCGGGCGGCGAGAGTATCCGGTCGACGCGCCACTCGGGACAGTGACCAGCGGGGGCAATAGCCACGCCGTGATCGTCCCCCATCTGCTCAGCCTAAAAGGCACAGCCCGCCGCGCCATCGCGATCGATGCCCCGCATCCGACCGTGCTGGCCAGCGGCAGCCACCAGACGCCGGTCGCGGCATGGTTCGCGAAATACTACGGCACCGGCGACGGCGCCCGGATGGACGAGCCCTGCCACACCGTGACGGTCAAGGACCGCATGGGCCACATGCAGGCCGATCTGGCCGCGCCCCCTTTCGCCGAGGAACACGAGGCACGGGCCCGCGAGGTGGCCGAGTTCCTGCGCGCCCATGGCGCATGGGACGGCGGCGCCTTCGTCACGCTCGAGATCGACGGGCAGAACTTCGTCGTGATCGACATCGGCATGCGGATGCTCAGCCCGCGCGAGTTGTTCAACGCCCAGGGTTTCCCGTCTGACTATGTGATCGAGGGTGTCTGGGACGGGTTCGACAGTGACGAGCCCACGTTCAGGCCGTTCCCGAAGGACGTGCAGATTTCGTGCTGCGGCAACAGCGTCTGCCCGCCAGTCGCGGCCGCGATCATCGCTGCCAACTGCCAACACCTGGCGGTGCCCATGCAAGCCGAGGAAGCGAACAATGCCTGACACCCCAACCGCCGCCCAAGCCGACTACGCCGCCCGCGTCCTATCCGCCATCGAGCCGACCGGCGAACTGGCCCGCCTCCGCACCGAGAACGCGCGGCTGCGCGAGGCGCTGGAAAAGGCTTCCGTAGCGCTTGATCTATTCGATAAGCGGCCGGTTTTGGCGGACCCCCAAGCTATGATCTCAGCCGTAAATTCGGCGAGGATTGCCGCAGCACGTATCCGCACAGCGCTCAGGCAGGAGGGCCGGGAGGATGGCTAATTTGGCGATCGATCTGGCATCGCTGCCGCCGGAGCCGCGATGGGCAGTCTGCATTCACCTGAAAGGCGGGCATGTGGCGCGCATCATGATGCCAGAGGCGAACGCGGTCAGCCTGTTGGAAGCAATAGATGGCCACGTTCGCGCCCACGGATTCCGCGGCTGGCGGCGTTTCGAACTCGTCGTGCTCAACATGGAAGAATTGCAGATGGTTCGCCTGATCCCCTGGCAGGAGGCCGCCGATGGCTGACCACACCCACATCGAATGGACGGATTCTACTTGGAACCCCATCACAGGCTGCAGCATCGTTTCGGCCGGTTGCACCAACTGCTATGCGATGGGGTTGGCCGGGACGCGGCTCAAGCACCACCCGAGCCGGGCGGGCCTGACGCGCGAAAGCGGCGGGCGCCACCTCTGGACGGGCGAGGTGCGGTTCAACGAGGAATGGATCGACCAGCCGCTGCGCTGGCGCAAGCCGCGGCGGATCTTCGTCTGCGCGCATGGCGATCTGTTCCACGAGGCCGTGCCCGACGAATGGATCGACCGGGTTTTCGCCGTCATGGCGCTGGCGTCGCAGCACACGTTTCAGGTGCTGACCAAGCGGCCCGAGCGGATGCTGCGGTATCTATCGCAACATGATGTGGGGCAGAGATGGGCCGAGATGATCGACATCCTGAGGCTTGTCGATGCGGTGATTGTATGGCCGGAGACAGCGACAAGCTGGACGAAAAACGGCCTTCCAAACGTCTGGCTCGGCACCAGCATCGAGGACCAGGCCGCCGCCGACGCGCGAACCCCGCACCTGCTCGCGACACCGGCGGCCGTGCGGTTCGTCTCGGCCGAGCCGCTACTGGGAGCGATGGATCTGCGCAGATATCTTTCCGTTGTGCCTGGTCTTGATTGGGTGATCGTCGGCGGCGAGAGCGGCCCGCGCGCCCGGCCGATGCACCCGGATTGGGTGCGCGGGCTGCGCGACCAGTGCCAGGCGGCGGGCGTGGCCTTCTTCTTCAAGCAGTGGGGGGAATGGTCGCCCTGCGTTCTTTTGGGCGACGATGATGGCGAGCCGTTGGCAGCTTACCCTATGGACGGGTGCTTCGACGGCGGCTCGCATCGTGGCGATCAGGAGGCGCGCTTCTGGCAGGACGGCGAATGGGTGTTCTGGCCTTACGTGCAGAAACTCCCCGCTGTCGGCGTTCGCCGCGTCGGCAAGCGTGCCGCTGGTCGCCTGATCGACGGCAGGACATGGGATGGGATGGCGGTGGCCATGGGCATGGCGCCGGAGAAAGACTGGATGGAGGAGGGCAGGGACGCGCCATGAGCAAGCAACTCCGTACCGATGATCGCGTGCGGCGCCTCATCTCCGCCGTTGAGGCGTGCGGAAAAACGGTGCAGCGTGTCATTGTCAGAGGCCGGGAGGTCGAACTGATCCTTTTTCGAGACCAGGATGAGATCGACGAATTCGAAGCAATGGATCTGAGGCGATGAAGCGCGACCTGCCGAAGCATGTCTATCGCAAGGGAACTGCGATCTACTGGCAGCGTCGGGGCGAGCCGACCGTCCGGATGGAGAACCAGGAACTGACCCCGGCGTTCTGGGCGGAATATGCGCTTCGGCTCAAGGGGCCTGTCCGCGCACCGTCCAAGCGCACCTTCAACGGGCTGATCGACAGCTACCGCCGATCCGAGCGCTTCACCTCTCTGGCGCCCCGAACCCGCAAGGATTACGAGCGCGTGCTCTCCGTGATCGAGGCGAAATGGGGCGCTCTCGATCCGGTCAAGGCGCAGCGCAAGCACTTCATTGCCTTGCGCGATGCCAACGCTGACGCGGCCCGATTCGCAAACTACGTGGTTCAGGTGTCCCGTATCCTGATGGAGCATGCCATCGACATTGGCATGGTGTCCGAGAACCCGGCCAAGGGCATCAAGCAGGTGAAAGGCGAGACGATAGATCGTCGACCGTGGCCCGCCGATCTGGTCAAGGCGTATCGAGACGCTGCGGAAGGGCGCGCGCTACTTGTCTTCGAGCTCTGCCTCGGAACCGGGCAGCGGATCGGAGATGTCCTGAAAATGCGCTGGGGCGACCTTGAGAACGGCGGGATAAACGTCCGGCAGAACAAGACCGGCAAAACCCTGTGGGTGCCGCTCACGAAGACGCTGCGGGTCACTCTTGAAGCGGCCGACCGCCGCAGCGTCTTCATTCTGACCAACGAGCGGGCAACTGGCCCATGGTCGTACAGAGGCGCCGCACAGGCGGTCAGGAAGGTCAGGGAGAAGATCGGCGCGGAAGCCTACGACATTCATGCCCTGCGCTACACTGCGGCCTCGGAACTCTGCTCCTTGGGGCTGACAGATGAGGAAATCGCATCTGTCACCGGCCAGTCCATGGCGATGGTTGCGCACTACACCGCCCATGTGAGGCAGAAGGTCCGGGCCCTCAAGGCGCAAGAACGCAGGCTCTAGAACGGAACGGGACCAGAACGTGAATGTTGAGAGAGGTGTTGAGAGATCGCGGAGCGGAACCGCTAAGTAGTGGAGGCGAGTAGGAGAATCGAACTCCTGTACACGGATTTGCAATCCGCTGCGTAACCACTCCGCCAACTCGCCACGTCAAGCGCTTAGCCCTCTAGCATCCGAAATCCCGCAGCACAAGCCTCAACATCGCGGCCTTGGTGGAGATCCTCCAGGGCGCGGAGAGGCGGCCGCGCTTTCCTTGGCCGAGCCCGATGCCGGCTTGCGCTTGAGCCTTCGGCAGGCGGCCTTCAGGCCGCCAGATGGGCGGGCTTCTTGCCGGCGATGATCATCGCGAGGATGTCGTCGGTCGTGACCTCCTCGACCCGGACGATGCCGACAAGCCGGCCGTTCTTCATCACCGCCGCCCGGTCGCACAGCGCCTTCACCTGATGGACGTCATGGTCGATCAGGAAGATCCCGAGCCCCTGCCGTTTCAGCTCGCCGATCAGCTCGGCCACCATCTGCGTCTCTTGCGGGCCGAGCGCGGCCGTGGGCTCGTCCATGATCAGGATGCGGGCGTTGAAATAGACCGCCCGGGCGATGGCAACCGACTGCCGCTGCCCGCCCGACAGCGCCGAGACCGGGGAAGCGAACTTGCGGAAATTGGGGTTGAGGCGGGCCATGATCCGCCGCGTCTCGGCCTCCATCGCGGCCTCGTCCATCAGCCCCAGCGGCGTCACCAGCTCGCGGCCCAGAAAGAGGTTCGAGGCGGCGTCGAGATTGTCGGCCAGCGCGAGCGTCTGGTAGATCGTCTCGATATTGTAGCGCCGGGCGTCGCGCGGGTTCGAGATGGCGGCGGGGCGGCCGTCGATCAGGATCTCGCCTGCATCGCGCTGATAGGCGCCCGAAAGGCACTTGATCAGGGTCGACTTGCCCGCGCCGTTATGGCCCAGAAGCCCCACAACCTCGCCGGGATAGAGATCGACCGAGACATGATCGACCGCCTTGATGCCGCCAAAGGAAATCGAGATGTCCTTCATCTCGACCAGGGGGGTGCCGCGTGCGTCCGCCATCACCGTTCTCCCGTCCGTTTGCGGTAGAGGATGTCGACCAGCACCGCCAGCACCAGCACTGCGCCCACCACGATGTTCTGGAAGGGCGCATCGACCCCGACCATGGCCATGCCCGATTGCAGCGACTGCATGATCAGCGCGCCGAGGATGGCGCCGTAGATCGTGCCCGAGCCGCCCGCGAGCGCGGTGCCGCCGATCACCGCGGCCGCGATCACGCGCAGCTCGTCCAGCGTGCCGATATCGTTCGAATGGAAGGTCAGCCGGGCCGAGGCCACCACCGCCGACAGCGCACACAGCACACCCATCAGCGCGAAGACCTTGACCGTCAGCCAGCGCGTGTTGATCCCCGACAGCGCGGCCGCGTCCGGGTTGCCGCCGGTCGCGAAGACATAGCGCCCGAAGCGGGTGCGCCGGGCGATCACCGTCATCCCGGCCGCGATCAGGATCAGAAGGATCACCGAGAACGGAAGCCCGTAGCCCGCGGTAAAGCCCTCGGGCAGGACCGCGCCACGCGCCTCGAAGATCCGGGCGAGTTTTCGCGCGGGCACCTCATAGGCGTTCAGCACCGCGACGAAGCCGAGGATCGCGCCCGCGACCACGAGGCCCAGCACCGCCTCGGCCCAGCGCGGCTTGACCGGGAAATCATGCGCCCGGCGGTTGCGGCGGCTGGTCGCCATGTAGACCAGCGCGAAGACCGTCGCCGCCAGCCCGAAGCCCCAGGAGAGGCTTTCGCCGAGCGTGCCGTTGATGCCCCCCAGAAGCTGGTAGGTGGGGTCGAGCGGGCCGATGGTCTGCCCGTTGGTCAGGTACCAGGCGACGTTGCGCCAGACCAGAAGCCCGCCCAGCGTGACGATGAAGGCAGGGATGCCCAGAAACCCCACCAGCCAGCCCTGAAACCCGCCGATCACCGCGCCGGTCGCCAGCCCTGCGGCGATGGCCAGCGGCGCGATCGCCCAATGGCCCAGCCCAAGCCCCAGCCAGCCCGGCAGCACGACGGTCTGCACCATCGCCATCACCGCCGAGCAGGTGGCCAGCAACGCGCCGACCGACAGGTCGATATTGCGGGTGACGATCACGAAGACCATGCCGGTGGCCATGATCGCCACGCTGACGGTCTGGATCGTCAGGTTGAAGATGTTCCGGGGCGTCAGGAACCGCCCGTCGGTCACGAGATTGAACACCAGGCACAGCACCACGAAGGCGCCGATCATGCCAAGCAGACGCGTGTCAAGCTCCAGCGAGTCGAAGATCGACTTGCGGGCGGGCGCATCGCTGCGGGTCCGGGCGTGTTGCATTCCCTGCCTCTCCGAAGACCTTGGGGCCGCGCTGCGGCGCCGGGGGCGGCAGGTGTCGCCCGCCGGGCCGTTCGGGGCTCAGTTGCAGGGGGCGGGGCCGTTCTCGACGCCCTGACACAGCGCGTCCACGTCGATCCAGCCGGCATCGGTGACCGCGGTCAGGTTGTCGCGCGTGACCGGGATCGGTTCGAGGAACTTGGCCCAGAGCGTGGTGCCGCTGGGCGAGGTCCATTGCTGGGCGCCGTCGATGTCGTTCATCTTGGTGCCGCCCGCCAGTTCGATGGCGATCTGGCCCGCGGCCTTGCCAAGCTCGCGCGCATCCTTCCAGACCGACACCGTCTGGGTGCCCTTGGCGACCCGGTTCAGCGCGGCATGGTCGCCGTCCTGCCCCGAGACGGGAATGCCGCCCATGCCTTGCGCCATCAGCGCCGCCACCGCGCCGCCCGCCGTGCCGTCATTCGAGGCCACGACCGCGTCGACCTCGTTGTCATTGGCGGTCAGGATCTGTTCCATGTTGCGCTGGGCATTGGCGGGCAGCCAGCCGTCGGTATAGGCCTCGCCCACGATCTTGATCTTGCCCGCGTCGATCGCGGGTTGCAGCACCTGCTGCTGGCCGCCCCGCAGGAAATCGGCGTTCGGGTCGGTGGGCGAGCCCTTGATCATCACGTAATTGCCCTCGGGCGCCTTCTCCAGCACGGCGCGGGCCTGCATCCGGCCGACCTCGACATTGTCGAAGGTCAGGTAAAAGGCGCGGCCGTCCTCGATCAGCCGGTCATAGGCGATCACCGGAATGCCCTCGTCCGCGGCCGACTGCACCGCCGGAATGATCGCCGAGGTGTCCTGCGCCAGGATCAGCAGCGCATCGACGCCCTGCGCGATCAGGCTTTCCACATCCGACAACTGCTTGGCCGAAGAGGACTGCGCGTCGGTCGAGACGTATTTCGCCCCCGCCGCGTCCAGCGCGGACTTGATCGCGGCCTCGTCGGTCTTCCAGCGTTCTTCCTGAAAGTTCGACCAGCTTACCCCCACCGTCAGATCCTGCGCGAGCAGCGGCCCGCCAAGACAGGCCGCGGCCAGAAGGCCCGCGATCAGCGTTCTTCCTTGCATCTGATACCTCCCAAGCATCACCGGGCCGCGGCCGTCGCCTGGCGGACGCCGCCGCGCCTTGACAGCAGCATGACACCGATTTTTCACCTGTCAAAATAAAATTGTTCTGCGATACTTGATCTGCCCGGATATGGGGAGGAAATGCCGGGGTTCAGCTGTCGCGGCGTGCAGAACCGAGCGCTGCGAGGCGTGATTTCCCCATTCTTCGCGCGGATTTAGTTCGGTGAATGAAAAATGATGACGCCGCCGGTCTCGACGCCGCATCTGGGACCCGGGAACCCCGATCAGCCGCGCGGCTGCGGCCCGCTGGCGCCGCCGCGCAGCCCGGCGCCGCGCCCGCTGCGCCAGCAGATCTTCGAGCAGGTCCGGGCGATGGGCGAGGTCTCGCGGGGCCAGCTTGCGCGCGAATTGGGGGTCAGCCCGGCCTCGGTGACGACCCAGACCTCCGAACTGATCGAGCAGGGCTATCTGACCGAGGTGCCCCTGGTGCCCGGGGCCGAACCGCTGAGGGGCCGCCCGCCGGTCGCGCTGAGGGTCGCGGCCGGGGCACATGCGGTGGCGGGGGTCAAGTTCTCGATGCGCAAGCATGTGGCGGTGGCGCTCGATTTCGCGGGCAACCAGATCGCCGAGGCCAGCGAACCCGCCCGCGACCGCGCGCCCCTCGACGACCAGATCGAGGTGCTGGCGCGGCTGATCGGGTCGGTCTGCGCCGAGGCCGGGATCGGGGCGGGCGATCTGGCGCAGGTCGGCATCGGCGTGCCGGGCTTCGTCGATCATGCCTCGGGCCGGGTGCACTGGTCGCCGGTTTTCGGCGCGCGCGATGTCGATCTGGCGCAGGCTGCCTCGGCCCGGCTCGGCCTGCCGGTGATCGTCGATAACGACGCCAATCTCGCGGCGCTGGCCGAACTCTGGTTCGGCAGCGGGCGGACCCTGTCGGATTTCGCCGTCGTCACGCTTGAACACGGACTTGGCATGGGGCTGGTGCTGAACCACCGGGTGTTTCGCGGGGCGCTGGGGCTCGGGGTCGAGCTTGGCCATACCAAGGTGGAACTCGACGGCGCGCTCTGCCGCTGCGGCCAGCGCGGCTGTCTCGAGGCCTATGTCGCCGATTACGCATTGGCGCGCGAAGCCCATGTCGCGCTCGACCTGGCGGGCGGCAGTGTGGGCGGCGGGGCCCAAGGCGGCGCCGATCTGGTCGAGAGGCTCTATGCCGAGGCCAAGGCGGGCAATGCGGCGGCGCAGTCGATCTTTCGCCGCGCCGGGCGCTATCTGGCGCTGGGGCTGGCCAATGTCATCAACGTCTTCGACCCCGAACTGCTGATCCTCAGCGGCGAGCGGATGCGCTATGACTATCTTCATGCGCAGGAAACCATCGCCGAGGTCGGCGGCTCGGTGCTGCCCGCCCGCGCGACCCCGCCCAGGATCGAGGTCCATGCCTGGGGCGATCTGCTGGGGGCGCATGGCGCGGGCGCGCTGGCGCTGGGCGCTGTCACCGACCGCCGGATCGGCGGCCCGTTCGAGGGGGCGGCGGCATGAAGGGGCTGACGCTCGCGCTGCTTGTCCTGGCCGTACCCGCCTCGGCCGGTCCGGTCTTTCTTGACCGAAGCGCCGCGCTGCCGGTGGCCCATGTCTATTCCGGCGGGTGGGAGCATTTCGTGGGCGGCGGCGTCGCGATCCTCGATTGCAACGGCGACGGGCGGCCCGATTTCGCCGCCGCCGGAGGGGCGGGGCCCACGCATCTTTTCGTCAACCGCACCCCCGGGCCGGGTGCTGCGCTGGCCTTCGAGGCGGCCGGGCTGCCGGTGCCGACGGGCGTGACCGGGCTCTGGCCGCTCGATATCGACGGCGACGGGACCCTCGATCTGGCGGTGCTGCGGGCCGGGCCGAACCTGCTGTTGCGCGGCGACGGGCGGTGCGGTTTTGCCAAGGCCGATTGGGGCTTCGCGGGCGGCGACGGCTGGAGCACGGCCTTTTCCGCGACATGGGAGCCCGGTCGCAGCCTGCCGACGCTGGCCATCGGCAACTATGTCGACCGCGCCGATCCGAACGGCCCCTTCGGCACCTGCGACGGCAACGAACTGCACCGGGCCGAGGCCGGACGGTACGGCGCGCCGCTGCCGCTGGCCCCCGGGTTCTGTGCGCTGTCGATGCTTTTTTCGGACTGGCAGCGCAGCGGGCGGCCCGAGCTTCGGATCTCGAACGACCGGCATTACTATGTCAGCGGCGGCTACGAGCAGATGTGGCGGCTGGACCCGCTGGCCGAGCGCGGGCCGGACGAGGGCTGGCGGCGGGTCTCGCTGTGGGGAATGGGGATCGCCAGCGCCGATCTCGATGGCAACGGCTTTCCCGAGGTGATGCTGACCTCGATGGGCGACCAGCTTTTGCAGTTCAACGAGGCGGGGGTGCTGCGCGACGCGCCCTATGCGCAGGGCAGCTATGCCCAGCGGCCCTATCTGGGCGATGACGGGCGGCCCTCGACCGGCTGGCATGCCGAATTCGGCGACATCGACAATGACGGGCGGCTCGATCTCTTCATTGCCAAGGGCAATGTCGACCAGATGCCCTCGAACGCGATGAAGGACCCCAACAACCTGCTGATGCAGCAGCCGGACGGTAGGTTTCATGAGGCGGGGGATGCGGCCGGGATCGCCTCGGGCGCGCGGTCGAGGGGGGCGGGGCTGGCCGATTTCGACGGCGACGGGCGGCTCGATCTGGTGGTCGTGAACCGCCGCGCGGCCCTGGAGCTGTGGCAGAACGCGACGCCCGGCACCGGCCACTGGCTTGGGGTCGAGCTGCGCCAGCCCCCGCCCAATACGCATGCGGTAGGGGCCTGGATCGAGCTGCGCGCGGGCGGCCTGTCGCAGACCCGCGAGGTCACGGTCGGCGGCGGCCATGGCGGCGGGCAGGCGGGGCCTGTGCATTTCGGGCTGGGCGCGGCCGAGACGGCCCTGCTGCGCGTGCTCTGGCCCGGCGCGGGCTGGAGCGACTGGCAGGAGGTTGCGGCCGATGGCGTGGTGACGCTGCGCCCCTAGCGGTCGACCGGCAGGCCGCTGGGCACGGCGTCGGGGATGCCCAGCCGCCCGGCCAGCGCGGTTTCGTCGGTCAGCGCCTCGAGAAAGGCCATCAATGCCTCGATCTCGTCCGGGGCAAGACCGGGGCCGGGCAAGGCCGCAGCCTCGATGGCAGCGCGGGCCTCGGGGTCGTCGAGCACGGCCCAGACCGGCTGGGGGCTGTCGAAATGCGGCAGCACGGCCTCGCGCGGGTGGCGGTCCAGATCCTTTCGGGGGGCCGCGTGGCGCGCGAGGAAGGTGCGCAGGTCGGCATCGCCCCCGGCATGGCCCCAAGGGCCGGTGCGGGTGACGTTTCTGAGCATCGGCGTGCGGAAGGCGAAGGCGTCGGCGGCATGGCCGGTGACGCGGAACCGGCCCGGATCGGCCTGGCCCTTCTCGAACCGTTCGACCTTGCCGGGGCCGAGCTGCGGTGCGCCCATGGCATGAAAGCCCATGTCGGACAGCAAGGGTCCGGAATGGCAGGCGTCGCAGCCCGCCGGACCATAGAACAGCGCCTGGCCTTCGGCCGCCGGTCCGGTCAGCGGCGGTCCGCCCCGGAGCGCCCGGTCGAAGGCGCTGTCATCGGCGCGCCATTCGGCCGAGACGAAGGCGGCGATGGCATTCGAGATGTCGGTGAAGGCCACGGGGCGCCCGGCGGCGATCTCGGGATAGACCGCCTCGAACCGGGTCCGGTAGGCCGGAAGTGCCGCAACCCGGCCCGCGATCCGGTCCCAGGCGCCGCCCGGTCCGGTGATGAAACCCTGCCGGACGGCACGGGCCACGTCGTTTTCCTGATAATGCCCGGCCATCTCGTCGGGCGAGAGCACCGGGAACATGGTCTGCGCCGACAGCAGGTTCGCAAACCCCGCCACCATCTCGTCCTCCATCGGGGTGCGGAACCCGGAGGGGCGGCTGGCATCGGTCTCGATCCGGCCATCGGCGAACAGCACCGTCACCCCGGCCGCACCCATGTTGAACAGCGGTGGCGCGTTGCGCGGGATGAGCCGCTCGGGCGGGTTCGCCGGATCGGCGCGGCGCGCGGGCCCAAGCCCGATGCCGCCCTCGCCAAGCCCCAGCGACAGCCCGTCGCCGGTCGCGAACCGCGGATGGTGGCAGGTCGCGCAAGAGATGCTGCGGTTACCCGACAGGATCGGGTCGAAGAACAAGAGCTGCCCAAGACGGGTCTCGGCCTCGGGCGCGGTCGCGAAATCGGCATCGGTGAGCGGCGCAGGCAGGCTGCCCGCCAGACCCGGCGGGGCCGCCAGCGCCGCCATGAGGGCCGTGGCAAGGCGTGTCATGGTCTCCTCCCGCCGCCAGCAAAGCGCGGGCGGGGGAGGCACGTCAAGCCTCTCAGACGAAGCGGTTCACCAGCCCTTCCAGATATTCCTGCCGGCCCGAGCGCGGCTCGGGCTCGCGTTCCCCGGCCAGGACCCGTTCGGCGATCTGATCGAGGCTGCGTTCGCCATTCAGCATCGCCTGCGCCTCGGGTGCCTGCCAGCCTGCATAGCGGTCCTTCAGCGCGGCATCGAGGCTGCCCTCCTCGATCATCGCGGCGGCGGCCTTCAGGCCCCGCGCGCAGGTGTCCATGCCGAGGATGTGGCCATGGAACAGATCGGCCGGGTCGATCGACTGGCGCCGGATCTTGGCGTCGAAATTGGTGCCGCCGGTGGTGAAGCCGCCCGCCTTCAGGATCTCGCGATAAGCCAGCGCCACCGATTGCGGATCGTTCGGGAAATGGTCGGTATCCCAGCCGCATTGCGGATCGTTCCGGTTCATGTCGATCGAGCCCAGCACCCCCAGCGCCGCGGCCAGGGCCAGTTCATGTTCGAAGCTGTGGCCCGCGAGGAAGGCATGGCCGACCTCGATGTTCAGCTTGACCTCGTTTTCGAGCCCGTAGCGCTTGAGAAAGCCGTAGCAGGTGGCGACGTCGTAATCGTATTGGTGCTTGGTCGGCTCCTGCGGCTTCGGCTCGACCAGGATCGTGCCCTTGAAGCCGATCTTGTGCTTGTACTCGACCACCATCGACAGCATCCGGCCCATCTGGTCCATCTCCTGCCCGAGATCGGTGTTCAGCAGCGTCTCGTAGCCCTCGCGCCCGCCCCAGAGCACGTAATTCTCGCCGCCCAGCCGGTGGGTCACGTCCATCATCGCCTTGATCGAGGCGGCGGCATAGGCAAAGACCTCGGGGTCCGGGTTGGTGGCCGCGCCCGCCATGTAACGGCGGTGGGAAAAGAGGTTCGCGGTACCCCAGAGCAGGCGGATGCCGGTCTTTTCCATCTTCTGGCCGAAGACCTCGGCGATGCGGTTCAGGTTGGTGACCGTGTCGACCAGCGTCTTGCCTTCGGGGCGCACATCGGCGTCGTGAAAACAGAAAAAGGGCAGGCCCAGCTTGGAAAACAGCTCGAAGGCGACATCGGCCTTCACGAAGGCCCGGTCCATCCCGTCGCCATACCAGGGCCGCTCGAAGGTGCGGCCGCCGAACGGGTCGAGCCCCTCATAGGCGAGGCTGTGCCAGTAGGCGCCGGCAAAGCGCAGATGATCCTCCATCCGCTTGCCCAGCACCAGCGCGTCCGGGTCGTAATGGCGGAAGGCCAGCGGGTTGGGGCTGTCGGGGCCTTCATAGGCGATCTTGTCGATGCCGTGGAAGAAGTCGGTCATGTGCGGTCCTCCTGTCCGGGGCGGCGCCGCGTCCGCATGCGCCCCCCGCCTGTTTGGTAGCCCCGATCCGGGCATGGAACAATCGCGATGCCGGGATCGGGGGGCGGGTCAGTCCGCCCCGGCGGTCTCGGCCCAGACGGCCCCGGCCGCAGCCCGCGCGCCGTCGCGCTGAAGCCGCGCATAGGCCTCGGCCAGATGGCTCTTCAGGGTGCGCGCCAGCGCCTCGGGGAAGATCTCGCGGACCGAGAGCAGCGCCGCGACCTTGCCCACGGGCGTCTCGGCGCCGTCGCTCAGCGCGCGCAGCCGCCCGGCCAGCGGGTCGCGCACGTCGATGGGTCGGCCCGTCTCGTCGATGCCGCCGACATAGCGCATCCAGGCCGCGACGGTCAGGATCAGACCGGGGCTTGCGCGGCCCTCGACAAGGTTGTCCGACAGGGTGGCAAGGATGCGCTGGGGCAGTTTCTGGCTGCCGTCCATGGCGATCTGCCAGGTGCGGTGCCGGATCGCGGGATTGGCAAAGCGCGTTCCCAGCGCCTCGGCATAGGCGACCAGCGACACGCCGGGCGGCGGTGTCAGCGCCGGGGCGATCTCGTCGGCCCAGAGATGGCGCACGAAGCCGCCCAGCGCCGGGTCGGCCACGGTTTCGGAAATGGTCTCGTGCCCGGCCAGATAGCCCAGATAGGCCAGCGCCGAATGGGCGCCGTTCAGCATCCTGAGCTTCATGTGCTCGTAGGGCGTGACCTCGGCCACCAGCTCGGCCCCGACGGCGCCCCAGTCGGGCCGCGCGTCATCGACGAAATCGTCCTCGATCGCCCATTGCCGGAACGGCTCGTGCATCACCGGGGCGGCGTCGTGGTATCCGGTCAGCACCTCGACGCGGGCGATGTCCTCGGGGCTGGTGGCGGGCACGATCCGGTCGACCATGGTTGACGGAAAGCGGCCCTCGGTCCCGATCCAGTCGGCGAGGCCCGGGTCGATCCGGCTGGCCAGCGCCAGCACCACGCCGCGCACGACGCGGCCGTTATCGGGAAGGTTGTCGCAGGTCAGCACGGTGAAGGGGCGCAGCCCCCGGTCGTGGCGCAGCTGCAGCGCGCGCACCAGATAGCCCGGCGCCGAGACCGGATGGGCCGAGCCCAGATCGTGCAGGATGTCGGGGTGATCGAGATTGAGCGCGCCGGTCGCGGGATCGTGGCAATAGCCCTTCTCGGTGACGGTCAGCGTGACGATGCGGATCGCCGGATCTGCCATCGCCTCGAGTACCGCCTGCGGGTCCTCGGGGGCGACCAGAACCTCGCGGAGGATCTCGACCGGATGCGCGACGGCGCCCTCGGGGCCGAGCTCGAGCGCGGTATAGGCGCAGCCCTGCGGCGCCAGCGCGTCGCGGGTGCCGGGCGATTTCAGCGAGACGCCAATGATGCCCCAGGCGCCGCCCGAGCGGGCCACGGCCTCTTCGGTATAGATCGCGCCATGGGCGCGGAAGAAGGCGCCGAGGCCAAGGTGGACGATGCCGGCCTCGGGGGCCTTGGCGGTGCGGGTCATTCGGTCAGCGGGCAAGCCAGCCTCCATCTACGTTCAGGACCGCGCCGTGAATGTAGCGCGCGGCCGGGGAGCAAAGAAACGCGGCGGTTCCGGCGATGTCCTCGGGGGCGCCCCAGCGCCCGGCCGGAATCCGGTCGAGGATCGCCTGGCTGCGCACGGGGTCGTCGCGCAGCGCCGCGGTGTTGTTCGTGGCGATATAGCCCGGGGCGATGGCATTGACATTGATGCCCCGCCCCGCCCATTCGTTGGCGAGGATTTTCGTCAGCCCCGCCACCCCGTGTTTCGCCGCCGTATAGGCGGGAACGCGTATACCGCCCTGAAAGCTGAGAAGCGAGGCGATGTTGACGATGGCTGCGGGCAGGGTGCCTGTGTCCAAAGAGGCCCGGGCAAAGCCCTGGGACGTGAAGAAAAGCGCCTTCAGATCGACATCCATCACCGCGTCCCAGTCGGCCTCGGAAAAATCGAGACTGTCGGCGCGGCGGATGATGCCCGCATTGTTGACGAGGATGCTGTAGCCTTCCCCGGCAAAGAGATCGCGCCCGGCCATCGGGGCGGCCAGGTCGAGGATCAGGCTTTGGGCCGTACCGCCCGCGGCCTCGATCAGGCTCACGGTCTCGTCCGAGGGACGGCGCCCGGCGCAGGTGACGGCCGCGCCCTGCGCTGCCAGCGCCAGGGCGATGGCCTGCCCGATCCCGGTATTGGCGCCGGTCACGAAGGCGCGGCGGCCGTCCAGCGAGAACAGGGTCATCGCAGGTCTCCGGGCGCGACCATGTCCATGTCGGTGAAGTCGGTATTGTCGCCCGCCATCGCCCAGACGAAGCCATGGCGCCCGGTTCCGGCCCCGGCATGGATCGACCAGGGCGGCGAGAGCGCAGCCTCTTCATTGGCGACGAAGAGATGCCGGGTCTCGTCGGGCGGACCCATCAGGTGCAGCACCCGGTCTTCGGGCGCCATGTCCCAGTACAGATAGGCCTCCATCCGCCGGTCATGGGTATGGGGCGGCATGGTGTTCCAGACCGAGCCCGGCTCGAGCACGGAATAGCCCAGCACCAGCTGGCAGCTTTCCATCACCAGCGGGTGGATGAACTGGTTGATCGCCCGCCGGTTGGCGCCGTCGGCGCTGCCCAGTTCGACCCGGTTGGCCTCGGCCGGGCGGATCAGCCGGTTCGGGCAGGTCCGGTGCGCGGGTGCCGAGGCAAGATAGAACCGCCCCTCGCCCGCAAGGACGACCGGCCCCGCGCCCCTCCCCAGATAAAGCACATCGCCCCGCGCCATCGCCCAGCTTTCGCCCATGGCGGTGACGGTCCCCGGCCCGCCGAGATTGACGATCCCAAGCTCGCGCCGGTCGAGAAAGCCGGGCGTGCCGGTCTCGGGCACATGATCGAGCGTCAGCCGTCCGCCCGCTGGCACCGCGCCGCCCAGAACGAAACGGTCGTAATGGGTATAGACCAGCCGCAGCCGACCGTCCTGAAACAGGCCCTCTGCCAGGAAATGGCGGCGCAGCGCGGCGGTGTCCATGGTTCTGGCCTGGTCGGGATGCACCGCATGGCGGGTCTCGACCTGAAGCATGCTGTCCCCTTTCACAGGAAATCGTCGCGGCGGGGGGCGAAGCTGTCGATCAGCTCGCCCGCCTCGAGGCAGAGACAGCCATGTTCGGCCCCCGAGGGGATGACGAAGCTGTCGCCGGGCCCCACCTCGAAGCTTTCGCCCGCGACGGCAAAGCGGAACCGGCCCGACCGCACATGGCTTGCCTGCACATGCGGGTGGCTGTGCAGAGGGCCCTCGGCCCCTTGGGCAAAGCGGAACGAGACCAGCATCAGCTCGGGGGTCTCGGCCAGCACGCGGCGGCGGATGCCGGGGTCGGGTTCGGTCTCGGGATAGGGCATCGGTCGGTCCTCAGTGGAAGAGCCCGGGCAGCCAGAGCGACAGCGCGGGGATGTAGGTGACGGCAATCAGCGTGGCGAGCGCGGCCAGATAGAAGGGCCAGATCGTGCGCATCACCTGCCAGATCGGCACCCGCCCGACGGCGCAGCCGACGAACAGCACGGCGCCGACGGGCGGCGTGCAAAGCCCGATCCCGAGATTGAGGATCAGGATCACCCCGAAATGCACCGGATCGACCCCGAAGGCCTGCGCCACCGGCAGGAAGATCGGCGTGGTGATGACGATCAGCGGCGACATGTCCATGAAGGTGCCGAGGATCAGCAGCACGACGTTGATCAGAAGCAGGATCACCAGCGGGTTGTCGGACAGGTCCGCCAGCACCGCGACCAGCTGCGCGGGCACCCGCAGGAAGGCCAGAAGCCAGCCGAAGGCGGCGGCGCAGCCGATCACCATCAGCACCATCGCGGTCGTGCGCACCGCCGCCTTGGTCGCCTCGACGAAATCGGCGAAGCTGAGCGAGCGGTAGACCAGAAGCGTCACCCCCAGCGCGTAGACCACGGCGATGTTCGAGCTTTCCGAGGCGGTGAAGACGCCCGAGCGCACGCCGCCGAATATGATCGCGATCAGGATCAGCCCCGGAATGGCGTTCAGCAGAAGCCCGCCCAGCGCGGCGAGGCCCGGGAAGGGTTCGGTCGGATAGCCGCGCCGCAGCGCCACGAGGCGCGCCGCCATCATCAGCGACAGCGCCAGCAAGAGGCCCGGCACGATGCCAGCGGTGAAAAGATCGGCGATCGAGATCTTTCCGCCGGCCGAGATCGAATAGATGATCATGTTGTGCGAGGGCGGTATCATCAGCGCGATGATCGACGAGACCACGGTGATGTTGACGGCGTAATCGGTGCCGTAGCCGCGCGCCTTCATCTGCGGCACCATCAGCCCGCCCACCGCCGAGGCATCGGCCGCGGCCGAGCCCGAGACACCGCCGAACAGCACCGAGGCCGCGATGTTGACCTGCCCGAGCCCGCCCTTGAAATGGCCGACCAGCGCGCCTGCCAGCGCCACCAGCCGCCGGGCGATGTCGCCCCGCACCATCAGATCGCCCGCATAGATGAAGAACGGGATCGCCATCAGCGCATAGACCGAGACCCCCGAATTCAGCCGCTGGAACACCACAACGGGCGGCAGCCCCAGATACAGCACCGTCGCGAAGGAGGCCGCGCCCAGGCAGAAGGCCACCGGCGTACCGATCAGCAGAAGCGTGACGAAGCTGCCGAAAAGAACCCAAAGCTCCATCGCTCAGCGCGCCTCCGTCCCGGGTGCGGCGGACAGCCCGGCATCCGAGCCGGGCTCGATCTCGTGATCGTCGCCGAAGCGGGGCGTCGGCAGCCCGGCCGCGCGGCGGGCCAGCCGTTCCAGCGCGAACAGAGCCAGCAACGCGCCGCCGCCGACCAGCGGCAGGAAGTCGAAGGCGCCCGAAATGCCCAGCGCGGGCAGCTTGTTGCCCGCGGTCCGGTCGGCCAGTTCGGCGCCGTAGATCACCATGCCGGTGCCGAACGCCGCGACGACGAGGTCCGATACCGAATGGAGCCAGGGCCGGACCCGGTCCGGCAACACGTACAGCACCACGTCGAACGACAGGTGATAGCCCTCGCGAAGGCCCACCGCCGCGCCGAGAAAGATGAACCAGCCCATGATCATCACCGCCGCGGGCTCGGTCCATTGCAGCGAGTCGTTCAGCACGTAACGCCAGAACACCTGGGCGGCGATGAAGACGGTCATCAGCACAAGCCCCGCCCCCGCCGTCCAGAGCCCGGCCGTGGCAAGCGCGCCGGTGACCCGCGCAACCCTTCGCATCGTCCGCTGCACTCTTTCCTCCCCGGTTGCCCTTGCGGAACGGCGCGCGATCCGGGCCGCGCGCCGTCCGCATCGCTCATTCGGTGGCCTGAATCCGGGTCACCATGTCCTTCAGCTTGTCCGAGGTGACGTATTTCTCGTAGACCGGCACCATCGCCTCGATGAACGGGGTCTTGTCGATCCCGGTCACGATCTCGACGCCCGCCTCGCGCATCTTCGCCTCCGACTCCGCCTCGCGCGCCGCCCAGAGCTCGCGCATATGCGGCACCGAGTCCTTCGCGGCCGCGCGCACCGCCTGCCGGTCTTCGTCCGAGAGCCCGTCCCAGGTCTTTTTCGAGATCACCAGAACCTCGGGCACGATCAGATGCTGGTCGAGCGTGTAATGCCGGGCGACCTCGAAATGACCCGAGCTGTCATAGGAGGGCCAGTTGTTCTCGGCGCCGTCGATCACCCCGGTCTGGATCGAGGAATAGACCTCGCCATAGGGCATCGGCGTCGCATTGGCGCCGAGCGCATCGACCATGTCGACGAAAAGATCCGACTGCATCACCCGGAACTTCATGCCCTTCAGATCGGACATTGCCTGGATCGGGTGCTGGCTGTTGTAGAAGCTGCGCGCCCCGGCGTCGTAGAAGGCCAGCCCGATCAGGTCGTGATCGGCAAAGGCCGCGAGGATCTCGTCGCCGATGGGCCCGTCCATCACATGGTGCATGTGCTCGACCGAGCGGAAGATATAAGGCAGCGACGGCACCTGGGTTTCCGGGATCATGTTGTTGAACGGGCCGAGGCTGACCCGGTTCATGTCGATGACGCCGAACTGGGTCTGCTCGATCGTGTCCTTCTCTTCGCCCAGCTGGGCCGAGTGGAACACCTCGATGCACAGCGCGCCGCCGGTCCTCTCCTCCAGCAGCTTGCCCATGAATTGCACGGCCTCGACCGTCGGATAGCCCTCCGGATGGGTGTCCGAAGACCGCAAGGTCCGCTCGCAGGCCAGGGCCGCCGGGGCCAGGGCCACGGTCGCGAACGCCGCCGAGGCCAGCAGCGCCGCGAGGCTTTTCAGATGGGTCATGGTCTCCTCCCTTTGATGGCTGTCACAGCCGGTAGGCCTTCCGGGCAAGCCGGCAGGCGAGGTCGTGGATGACCTCATGGGCCTCGTCCCCGGTCAGCCGTCCGCTGCGGACGAGCGTCGCGAGGAACGCGGCATCGACCCGGCGCGCCACGTCATGGCGGGCCGGGATCGAACAGAAGGCGCGGGTGTCGTCGTTGAAGCCGACGGTATTGTAAAAGCCCGCGGTTTCCGTCGCGCTCTGGCGAAACCGGGTCATGCCTTCGAAACTGTCATGGAACCACCAGGGCGGGCCGAGCCGGAGGCAGGGATAGACCCCCGCCAGCGGCGCCAGCTCGCGCGCATAGGCGGTCTCGTCGAGGGTGAAGAGGATCACCGTCAGCCCCGGTTCCTCGCCGACCGCGTCGAGCAGCGGTTTCAGCGCCCGGACGTAATCGGTGCGCGTCGGGATGTCATAGCCCTTGTCGCGCCCGTAGCGGGCGAGAACCGGGGCCGAATGGTTTCTGAACGCGCCCGGATGGATCTGCATCACCAGCCCGTCCTCCAGTGACAGCCGCGCCATCTCGGTCAGCATCTGGGCACGGAAGGCTTCGCGCTCGGCGGCATCGGCCCGGCCGGACCGGACCTTCTCGTAAAGCGCCCCGGCCTCGGCAGGGGGCAGGTTCGCGGTGGCGGCACTTGGATGGCCGTGATCGGTGGCCGTCGCGCCGAAGCCCCGGAAAAAGGCGCGCCGGGCGCGGTGGGCGTCGAGATAGCCGTCATAGCGGGCGGGGTTCTCGCCCGCGAGGGCGCAGAAGGCGTCGATATTCCGGGCGAAGCCTTCGAAATCGGGGTCGGTGACGGCATCGGGGCGGTAGGTGGTGATGACCCGGCCGGGCCAGCCGCTGGCGCGGATCTCGGCATGCCAGCGCAGATCGTCGAGCGCGCCTTCTGTGGTGGCCAGCACCTCGATCCCGAACCGCTCGAACAGGGCGCGGGGCCGGTAGTCCGGCCGGGCGAGGCAATCGGCGATCCGGTCGTAAATCGCGTCGGCGGTGGCGGGGCCAAGCGGCTGATCGACGCCGAAGACCTCCTGGAAGGCATGGTCCAGCCAAAGCCGCGAGGGCGTGCCCCGGAACAGGTGGTAATGCTCGGCAAAGAGCCGCCAGATCGCGCGGCCGTCGGTTTCGGTCGGGCCGCCATCGGCGCGCGGCACGCCCAGCCGGTCGAGCGGCACGCCCTGGCTGTGCAGCATCCGGAAAACGTAATGGTCTGGGGTGACGAACAGCCGGGCCGGGTCGGGAAAGGGGGCGTTCTCGGCAAACCAGCGCGGGTCGGTATGGCCATGCGGCGAGACGATGGGCGCGGTCGCCACCGCGGCGTGAAGCTCTCGGGCCAGCGCCCGGGCGCCGGGGTCGAGCGGAAACAGCCGGTCTGCGTCGAGCAGCGCCATGGAACACCCCCCTGAAACCGTCCGGGCCTTCTTTGCGCTGTCCGCCCCGTCGCTGCGTCCGCGGTGGACTCGGGCCTTTGCTGTGACTAATATTCTAGTATATCACTTTTGGCCGCCGCTCAATCCCGATGACCAAACCGACCCTCGCGCCGCGTTTCGAGCCGCCCCTGCGGGCCTCGATCGCCGATGGCGTCTTCGCAGAATTGCAGCGCCAGCTCCTGTCGCTGGAACTCGAACCCGGCTCGAAGCTGTCCGAGGCCGAGATCGCCCGCGCGCTGGGGGTCAGCCGCCAGCCGGTGCGCGACGCCTTCTACCGGCTGGCCAAGCTGGGCTTCCTGCAGATCCTGCCGCAGCGCGCGACCACGGTGACGCTGATCTCGACGGGTGCGGTGATGCGGGCGCGGGCGATCCGCACCGCGCTCGAGGCCGAAACGGTGCGGGTTGCGGCCAGCGTGCTGGCGCCCGCCGATTTCGATGTGCTCGAAACGCTTCTGGCCGAACAGGACGCGGCCATCGCCGCCGCCGACCGGCCGCGCTTTCACCGGCTGGACGATCTCTTTCACCGCGAGATCTGCGAGCGCGCGGGGCTGGGCTATTTCTGGGACCTGATTGCCGAGAACAAGGGTCATATGGACCGCGTACGGATGCTGTCGCTGGCCTTCGCCTCGCGCCATGCCTGGGACGATCATGTGCGCATCGTTGCGGCGCTGAAGGCGCGCGACCCCGAGGCCGCCTGCGCCGCGCTGCGCGCGCATCTGAGCCGGATCCTCGGCCAGATCGAACGCATCCGCGCCGACAACCTGGCCTGGTTTGCCGACGAGCCCGCGCCGCCCGACCTCTGACGACGATCTGTCGCGCCCGCTTCGGCCCGCCACAATGATCCGGCGCAAGGCGTGGCCGCGGCCGGGCTGATTCACTTCGGACATCCGTGGGCGCGCGGCACCGGAGCCAGAGCCATGCCAGATCGCAGTCCAACCCCGTCTTCGCCTCGCCGGGGGCTGCCGCCGCGCGCCCTTGCGGTGCTTTATCTTGCGGCGATCCTGCTGCCGCTGGCCCTGGCCTGGACCGGCGGGCTCGAGCATCGGCGGCTTTCGATGACGCTGGCCGCAGGGGCCGGGATCGCCTCGGCGGCGATGATCCTGATGCAGATGGTCACCAGCGGACGGTTCGAGGCTGTCTCGGGTCGGATCGGCATCGACGTGACGATGGCGTTTCACAAATGGGCGGCGCCCACCGCGCTTGTGCTGGCGCTGGGCCATGCGCTGCTTCTGGTCGGGCCGCCCGATGCCGACCATCCGCACCGGCTGGCGCGGCGGTTCTTTCGGATGGCGACCGAGGACGGGCTGGTCGACGGGCGGCTGGCGCTCGGCCTGCTGGCGCTGATCGTGGGGATGGCTCTGCTGCGCGAGCGGCTGCCGCTGCGCTATGAAATCTGGCGGGCAAGCCATGCGCTGGGTGCGGTCGCGCTGGTCGGAACGCTGCTCTGGCATATCGCGAGCGACGCGCGCCCGGCGGGCCTGACCCTGCCCTGGTGGGGGCTCTTCGCACTGGCCGCGCTGGTCCCGGCTGCGGGCGTCTATCTGCGCCGCCTGACCCGGCCCGCCGCCGCCGACTGGCGCATCGCCGGGCTGCGCCCGGTGGCCGAGCGGCTTTGGGAATTGCGGCTCGATCCGCCCGCGGGCGGTGGGCTCAAGTTCCGGGCCGGGCAGTTCGCCTGGCTATCCTTCGGCGGGCGGCGGCTGCCGCTTTTCGATCATCCCTTCTCGATTGCCTCTGCGCCGGGGACGCCGGGCCTGCGCTTCCTTATTCAGGAGGCGGGCGATTTCACCGGCCATCTGGGCCAGCTTGCGTCCGGCACGCCGGTCGGACTCGATGCGCCGCATGGCAGTTTCGGGCTGACGGAGGGGGCCGGGCCGGTGCTGCTGATCGCGGGTGGCGTCGGGATCGCGCCGATCCTGTCGGTGCTCGACGATCTGGCGGCGCGCGGCGGCGGGCGGCCGGTACGGCTGGTCTATGCCTGCCGCAGCCCCGAGGCGATGGTTCCCGACGATCTGCTGCGCCCGGCCTGCGACCGGCTGGGGGTGGTGCCGCTGACGCTCGTCGATCGCGGGGCGGGGCCGGGGCTTGCACCCGGGCCGCTGACCGAGGCGCATCTGCGGGCGCTGCTGAACGGGCTCGATCCGGGGGCGACCCGGGCGCTGATCTGCGGGCCGGGACCGATGATGACCATGGCGGCCGATACGCTTGCCCGGCTGGGCCTGCGCCCCGAAAGGATCGGCTACGAGCGGTTCAGCTATGCCGTTGCCGAAAGCTCGGCCCGCGACCGGCGGATGCTGTCGGGATTTGCCGCGCTCTTTGCGGCCATCGGTGCGGCGGTTCTGGCTTTCGCGCTGGTCTGATCGGCGCGGCGGCCGAGTCTCGGCGCGCGCCAAGCTTGGGGCGGCGTCCTTTTCGCCCCGGCGCCCGCATTGTGACCCTATTTTGGGCAATGCGTGGCGGGCGGCCGGATTAGGTCCGGCATCGGACGTTCTGGAACTGGAACAGATTGACGCAGGGCGGTCCGGCCTTCAGGTTGATCACGTGGCGGGGCAATCGCGTCTCGTCACACGAGTTTCACCCAAGGCGTTGTGGGCACCTTCCAAAAGCCGTCCGGCCTCTCGCTTCGGCGAGACATACGGGCGGCTTTATTCTTGTGTCTTTCGACGGGCTTCTTTTGACGGGCTTCTTTTGACGGGTCCGTTACGAGGGGCCGCGCGATGTGTGGTCCGTGGCCCTGAAGGGCGTGCTTGGAAAGCCATGTCGGCCGACCCGATACCCGGTTATCCAGACTTGCTTGCGGGCCCGGAACGCCGAATAAACGGCAGGTAAAACAGACGTCAAAGAAAAGGCGAAAACTTTCTTTATTGCCACCATCGTGGGCGCGTAGAACGCGATGGTAAAGAAAGTCTCTCCGGTTTGAGTGGAGCGTGGTCATGAGTGGCAAGACGGTTCTGGTGACCGGAGGCGCAGGGTTCCTTGGCTCGCATCTCTGCGACAGGCTGGTCGAGGGCGAGGCGCAGGTGATCTGCGTGGACAACCTTCAGACCGGTCGGCTCGACAATATCTCGCATCTGATGCAGCGGCGCGGATTCCGGTTCATCCGGCATGACGTGACCGACCGGCTCTGCATCGACGGGCCGATCGACGAGATCTACAACCTTGCCTGCCCGGCCTCGCCGCCGCAATACGAACGCGATCCGATCCATACCTTCCGC
Source organism: Rhodovulum sp. BSW8 (assembly GCF_003314725.1). NCBI lineage: Bacteria > Pseudomonadati > Pseudomonadota > Alphaproteobacteria > Rhodobacterales > Paracoccaceae > Rhodovulum > Rhodovulum sp. BSW8. The sequence goes on along the minus strand of NZ_QNVX01000031.1, from coordinate 56,159 downwards.
ACCAGCGTGCTGGGCGCGATGAACCTTCTGGATCTGGCCGAGGCCAAGGGCGCGCGCATCCTGCAGGCCTCGACCTCCGAGGTCTATGGCGATCCCATGCTCAGCCCGCAGTCGGAAACCTATTGGGGCAATGTCAACATGATCGGCCCGCGCGCCTGCTATGACGAGGGCAAGCGCGGCGCCGAGACGCTGTTTCATCTCTATCGCGAGGATCGCGGCGTCGATATCCGGGTGGCGCGGATCTTCAACACCTACGGTCCGCGGATGCGCCCCGATGACGGGCGTGTGGTGTCGAACTTCATCGTGCAGGCGCTGGCCGGAACGCCGCTGACCGTCTATGGCTCGGGCCGTCAGACCCGGTCGTTTTGCTATGTCGACGATCTGGTCGGCGGGCTGGTCCGGCTGATGGCCTCGCCGGCGACGGTGAAGGGGCCGGTCAATCTGGGCAATCCCGGTGAGTTCACGGTGCTGGCGCTGGCCGAGCTGGTGCTGGCCAAGACCGGCTCGCGGTCGAAAGTCGCGTTCCGGACGCTGCCGGGCGACGATCCGCGCCGCAGGCGGCCCGATATCGCGCTGGCCGAGCGGGTTCTGGGCTGGGGGCCGACGATTCCTCTTGAGGAAGGGCTTGACCGGACCATCCCCTATTTTGCAGAGGTGATGCATCAAAACGTGGCCGGAGTCTGACCCAGAGTGTCAACGCCAGGTCCCGTTCTCGTCACCGGCGGGGCGGGCTATATCGGAAGCCATACATGCCGGCGCCTGTCCGACGCCGGATACCTTCCCGTAGCCTTCGACAATCTCAGCACCGGCCATGCCGACGCGGTGCGCTGGGGACCGCTGGTCGAGGGCGATACCCGCGACCGCGCGGCGCTGATCCGCGCGATCCGCGCCCATGCGCCGGTCGCGGTCATCCATTTCGCGGCCGCCGCCTATGTCGGCCAGTCGATGCGCGATCCGGGTTTCTACTACGACAACAATGTCGGCGGCATGACCGGGCTGCTGTGCGCGTGTCGCGAAACCGGGCTCGACCGCGTGATCTTCAGTTCGAGCTGCGCGAGCTACGGTTTGCCCGAGGCGCTGCCGATCACCGAGGCGACGCCGCAGGTCCCGATCAACCCCTATGGCCGGACCAAGCTGATCGGCGAGCAGATGCTGGCCGATTTCGGCCGTGCCCACGGGCTGCGCCATGTCGCGCTGCGCTATTTCAACGCCTGCGGCGCCGACCCGGCGGCCGGGCTGTCAGAACGTCACGACCCCGAAACCCATCTGCTGCCGCTGGCGCTGGTCGCGGCGGCCGGGCGCGGTCCCGCGCTTGATCTTTTCGGCACCGACTATCCGACGCCCGACGGCACCTGCATCCGCGACTACATCCATGTCTGCGATCTGGCCGAGGGTCATCTGCTGGCGCTGCGGCACCTGGAAGGCGGCGGCGGCGATCTGCAGGTCAATCTGGGCACCGGGCGCGGGCACTCGATCCGCGAGGTGCTGGCGGCGGTCGAGCGGGTCATCGGCCGTCCGGTGCCGGTCACGGAACGGCCACGCCGACCGGGCGATCCGCCCGCGCTGGTGGCCGATCCGTCGCGGGCGCGCGCGGCGCTGGGCTTCGAGGCCCGGCACCGCGATCTCGACGGCATCCTGCGCGATGCGGCGCTGGCCTTGGGACTGGACGTGACCGATGCCGGGATGGCCTGACGCGGGACTGGCGGGGCTGCCGCCCGGGGCCGATCCGGGCGGGCCGTTTCTGGTGTCGCTGTTCTCCCGCGGCCAACGCTGGCGCTACCGTCTGGCGGCGCTGGCCTGGCTGGGCGCTGCCGTCTTCTTCTGGTCCTGGTGGCTGCAGCCCGCGCATGATATCGGCGGCCTTCGCTTTGCGATCTGCTCGGGGCTGCTGGGCTGGCTGACCTTCCTCCAGGCCTATTTCCTGGCCTTCCTGCTGCAGGCCCGGCGGCCTGTGGGCGATCTGGCCGGGCTGGCGGGCGCCCGCGTCGCCATGGTGGTGACGAAAAGCCCCTCGGAACCCTTCGAGATCCTGCGCGAGACGCTGAGCGCGATGCTGGCCCAGGACTGGCCGCACGATACCTGGCTGGCCGACGAGGACCCCGCCCCCGAGACGCTGGCCTGGTGCGCGGCGCATGGCGTGCAGGTCTCGACCCGAAAGGGCCGGGCCGACTATCACCGCCCCGACTGGCCGCGCCGCACCCGCTGCAAGGAGGGCAACCTTGCCTTCTTCTACGACAGCCACGGCTATGACCGCTACGATTTCGTGGCCCAGCTTGACGCCGATCACGTGCCGCAGCCGGGCTATCTGCGCGAGATGCTGCGCCCCTTCCTCGACCCGCGCGTGGGCTATGTCAGCGCGCCCTCGATCTGTTCCTCGAACGCCGCCGACAGCTGGTCGGCGCGGGCCCGGCTTCATGCCGAGGCGGCGTTTCACGGCGTCCTGCAGGCGGGATATTCGAACGGCTGGGCGCCGCTGTGCATCGGCTCGCATTACGCGGTCCGGACCCGGGCGCTGAGACAGATCGGCGGGCTTGGCCCCGAACTGGCCGAGGACCATTCCACCTCGATGCTGATGAATGCCGGGGGCTGGCGCGGGGTCCATGCCATCGACGCCATCGCCATCGGCGCGGGGCCGGCCAATTTCGCCGACATGCTGACCCAGGAGTTCCAGTGGTCGCGCAGCCTCGTGACGATCCTGCTGCGCTATACGCCGCGCTATCTGAAGGACCTGCCGCCCCGGCTGAGGCTGCTGTTTCTCTTCACCCAAAGCATCTATCCCGCGCAGGTGGCCTTCATGGCGACCGGGACGCTGATCCTGGCGGCGGCGCTGATTTTCGACATGCGCTTTGCCGGGGTCACCTATCCGGCCTTCCTGGGTCATGCCCTGCCGACGCTGGCGGTGTTTCTGGCGATCGGGACGATGCTGCGCCGCGACGGGCTGTACCGCCCGGCCGGGACGCCCGTGTTCAGCTGGGAACGCATGCTCTTTCCCTGTGCGCAATGGCCCTGGGCCGCCTGGGGCACGCTGATGGCGCTGCGCGACCGGATCTTCGGCGGCTTCGTCGATTACCGGATCACGCCGAAGGGGGCTGCGGCCGAGGCGCGGCTGCCGGTCCGGCTGCTGGCGCCCTATCTGGGCATCGCGGCGCTGGGGCTGGGGCCGGTCCTGCTGTTGCCCCATGTCGAGGAGGCTGCGGGCTTTTACCTTCTGTCGCTTTTCAACGGGGCGATCTATACCGGGCTCGTTGCGGCCGTTCTGGTCCATCAGCTGACCGAGAACGGGCTTCGGCTGAGGACGCGGTGGCGGGATTTCGGGCCCCATGTCGCGATGCTGGCGCTTCTGGTCGGGATGAGCGCCGGGGCGGTCTGGGTCCGGGGGGTGCAGAGTCTGCATTTCCTGACTGTCGGTCTTGGCCCGTTTCATGTCACCTCGGCACAGTATGTCGTGTCCGGGGCGGGGCAGGGGGGCCGCAAGAAGCTGCACTATGTGCTGGATTTCGGGCGCGACCCGGATCTCTGGCGCCCATGAGGACCTTCGCAGATGAGATGTGACACCGCCTTCGCCCTCGGTCTGGTCACCGCGCTCGGCCTGGCGGCCGCCGCACCGGCCGAACCGATCGAGGCCCCTCCGGGCGAAATGCCCTTCGGCGTCTACGACCCCGACGGCGCTTTCGCCGACGATCCCGAAGTGTCGATCGAGCATCTCTTCCTTCCCTGGGAAGACGTGTTCCTGCCCAGCCTGATCGAGGCCGACGCCTATGCCCGGGCGCGGAACCGGTCGGTCCTGGCCACGATCGAGCCCTGGACCTGGAACCGGTCCGAACGCAACACCCCCGAAGCCCTGCAGGAGGGCATCGCCTCGGGCGACTACGACCGCTACATGGCCTCGATCTGCGCGGTGCTGAACCTCTTCGAAAGCCCGGTCACCGTGCGCTGGGCGCAGGAGATGGAAGACGACAGCGGCCAGTTCATCTGGTCGAACTGGGACCCCGAGACCTACAAGGCCGCCTATCGCCGGATGGTCGATGTCTGCCGCGAGAACGCGCCGAAAGTGGCCTATATGTGGTCGCCGCTGGGCTATGAGGCGCTCGACGCCTATTACCCGGGCGACGACTATGTCGACATCGTCGGCCTGTCGGTCTTCGGGCTTCAGCCCTGGGAAACCGCCATTCTCGGCGAGGAACAGTCCTTCCAGTCGATCCTGGCGCCGCGCTATGCCCGGGTCGAGCGGTTCAACAAGCCGGTCGTCGTGGCCGAACTGGGCTTTTCGGGCCGCGAGGCATATGTCGCCAAATGGACCTCGGAGGTCCGCCAGATCTATCCCGAATTCCCCAACCTGGTGGCCGTGGTCTATTTCAACCAGGTCGAGGTCTACCCCTGGCCCGACGATTTCGGTCTGCCTGACTGGAAGGTCGGCGAACGCATCCTCGCCCCCTGAGGCCGACCTTCAACTGCCTGTTCCGGCATCGTTTTCGGCGGAATCCTGCGCATCCGGCCCGGCCCCGGCGCGCCGCGCGCGCCCCGGGGCGGCGGTGGCGCCGTTTGGGTCTCCCCTTTGCCTCCCGATGGCCACAGAAAGGAACCGTTTACCGGATAGCCTCGTTGGCATCCGTGGGACCGTCATTGCCATGGGGCCGTCCGTCCGGAGCGCACGCGTCTCTGTCCGGGACGGTTTGGTCGGCAAGGGACGTGTGGGTGCAGGACGGCGAGGGGAACGAGTCATGCCGGATCGCAAGAAAACAGTTTGCCTGCCTTTGGCGGGCCGCATATCGGCCGGGCCGATCGTCGCGCTCGGGGTCGCGCTTGCGGGCCTGTCCGGGCCTGCCGCGGCCGAAGGTTTCGCGCAGAACAAGGCCGTCGTCGGCGCCTCGGTCATGCGCTGGCTCGACCCGGCGCCGAAGCCGTCGCAGGCCAGCAAGTCCGAACGCAAGGCCACCGCGCTCGCGCTGGACCGGCGCCAGGGTCAGGGCTCGCATATCTGCTCGGCCTCGGGCTTCGGCCAGCGCCCCCGCTGTTTCGCCCGCTGACCCGCACTGGGGCAGGGCGTGCCCCGCAGCCCCTTTGCGGTCGCGTCAGAGCTGGGCTATGCCCGGGGCGAGAACCGCAAAGGGGACATCCGATGACAGCCGACAGATGCGCCGGGCCGGGACGCGGCAGATGATCGCCTATCTGGCCGGCTGGACCCGACGCAAGGACGCGATCTTTCGCGCCATCGGCGCCGCGGCCGGGGGCGGCCACCGGCTGGCGCTGATCGGGCTGTCGTTTCGGGGCTTTCCCGAAACCCGCGCCCGCACCGCCGAGGCGCTGGCCGTGGCCAAGCGCCAGCCGAAGGGCCGCCTTGGCCGGGTGCTGAAACGGGCGCTGATCGCCACGCAATACAACTGGTCGCGGCGCTATTTCGCCCGCCATCCAGACCGGATCGCGGTCTGCTGGAACGGGTTGACCGGGTCGCGCCGCGCCTTCATGGAGGGTGCCCGCGACGCGGGGGCGGGTCGGATCTTTGCCGAACTGGCGCCGTTTCCCGGCCGGGTGACGCTTGACCCCGTGGGGGTGAACGCCCGGAACGGGCTGCCGCGCGAGCCGCGCTTCTATCTCGACTGGGCGGCCGAGGACCCGTCGCGGCAGGGCGAGGACTGGCGCGCGCTGGGGCAGGGGCTGGTGGCGCGCGCCTCGCGCCGGGCCGATGTCGGGCAGGGCGGCGCCGGGGCGCTGGACGGCGCCGGGCCGTTCCTGTTCTGCCCGCTGCAAGTGCCCAATGACAGCCAGATCACGCTGTTCGCGGGCTGGGTGCGGTCGGTCGAGGGCATGATCGCGGCGCTGGCCCGGGCCTCGGCCGCGCTGCCCGAGGGCTGGCATATCCGGATCAAGGAGCATCCCTCGGCCCGGACCTCGCTGGCCGCGCCGCTGGCCGAGGCGACGGCAAAGGCGGGCGGGCGGCTGATGATCGACAACGCGACCGACAGCTTTGCCCAGCTTGCGGCCTCGCGAGGGGTCATCACCATCAACTCGTCGATGGGGCTGCAGGCCTTCTTTCACGACAAGCCGGTGATCGTGCTGGGCGAGGCTTTCTTCGCCATCCCCGGGCTGACCGTCCCCGCCCGCGACGAGGCCGCGCTGGCCGCGGTGCTGCGCGCGCCCGCGGATCTGGGCTTCGACCCGGCGCTCAGGGCGGCCTTCATGACCTATCTCGACCGGGTCTATTATCCGAAGATCGAAGAGGGCCCTGACGGCGTCCGGATCGATCCCGGGGCGCTGGCGCGGGTGCTGGCGGCGGCGCGTCCCTGAACGGGCCTTTCACCCGCGCGGGCTTTCCTGTATGGCTCCCCGGACTGAAATCCGACTTGCCTTAAGGGAGCCAGATATGGGCTACAAGGTCGCCGTCGTCGGCGCCACGGGGAACGTGGGCCGCGAAATGCTGAACATCCTCGCCGAGCGCGAGTTTCCGGTGGACGAGATCGCGGCGCTTGCCTCGCGCCGCTCGCTCGGCACCGAATGCAGCTTTGGCGACAAGACCGTCAAGACCCAGGATCTGGAACATTTCGACTTCGCGGGCTGGGACATGGCGCTGTTCGCCATCGGCTCGGAGGCTACCAAGGAATATGCCCCCAAGGCCGCCAAGGCCGGCTGCGTGGTGATCGACAACAGCTCGCTCTACCGCTACGACCCGGACATCCCGCTGATCGTGCCCGAGGTGAATGCCGATGCGATCATGGGCTATGCCAAGCGGAACATCATCGCCAACCCCAACTGCTCGACCGCGCAGATGGTGGTGGCGCTCAAGCCCCTGCACGACCGCGCGAAGATCAAGCGCGTCGTGGTCTCGACCTACCAGTCGGTGTCGGGTTCGGGCAAGGAGGCGATGGACGAGCTTTGGAACCAGACCAAGGGCATGTATGTGCCGGGTCAGGAAGTGGCGCCGTCGGTCTACCCCAAGCAGATCGCCTTCAACGTGATCCCGCATATCGATGTCTTCCTCGATGACGGGTCCACCAAGGAAGAGTGGAAGATGGTCGCCGAAACCAAGAAGATCGTCGACACGTCGATCAAGGTCACCGCGACCTGCGTCCGGGTGCCGGTCTTCGTCGGCCATTCGGAATCGATCAACATCGAGTTCGAGGAGTTCCTCGACGAGGACGAGGCGCGCGACATCCTGCGCGAGGCGCCGGGGATCATGGTCGTCGACAAGCGCGAGGCCGGCGGCTACGTGACCCCGGTCGAATGCGTGGGCGAATTCGCGACCTATATCAGCCGGATCCGGCAGGACTCGACCATCGAGAACGGGCTGAACCTCTGGTGCGTTTCGGACAACCTGCGCAAGGGCGCCGCGCTGAACGCGGTACAGATCGCCGAACTGCTCGGCCAACGCGTGCTGAAGAAGGGGTGAGCGGCGATCCGGGGCGTCCGCCCCGGCAAACGCTCCAGTGGAGCGTTTGAGCCGCGAACGGGCGGAGCCCCGGCCAGGCGGCGGCCCGGGGCGCCAGCCCTCGGGCATATCGCGATCCCCAACCATCCTGCGGTCCCGGTCATGCGTCATCAGGGGGCCGCGGGCGCCGCGTCGGCCCTTGCCATCTTCCGTCCCCATGTCTCTCGCTGCGCGCGACGCCATGCGGTTTCTCGCGTTCCGCTTGCAGCCCACCGGCCCTTGCCGCAGTCTCGCGCCAGACCCGCAGTCTTCGGAGCGATACGATGCGAGCCTTTGCCCTTTGCCTGATCCTGACCCCCCTTCCGGTCTGGGCCGACGATCTGCTGATCCCCAGCCGGGTCAGCGCGGTGACCCTGTTTCCCGATGGCGCGGCGGTGACGCGGAGTGCCGCGTTCGATCTTCCGGCCGGAGCCCATCGCCTGATTCTGGCCGACTTGCCCGCGACCACGCCGCTGGGGTCGGTCCGGGTCGCGGTCGAGGGCGCGAGCCTTGGCAGCGTTTCGGCGCGGCGCGATTTCGTCCTGCCGCGCGGCGCGGGCAAGTCGCCCGAGATCGAGGCCGCCGAGGCCGAGGTCGAACGCCGCCGCCAGGCGCTTGAGGCCGCCGAGGCCGACATTTCCCGCACCCGCGCCGAGGCACAGGGGGCCGAGGCGCGCGCGGCCTTTCTCGGGCGGCTCGGTCAGGGCGAGGCGGCGATGACCGTCGAGGATCTGCGCGCGCTCGCCCGGATGATCGGGACCGAGACCGAAGGGGCGCTGGCGGATGCCATCGCCGCCCGGGGCCGCGCCGACGCCGCCGAACGCGGGCTGACGCCGCTGCGCGCGGCGCTGGCCGAGGCCGAACAGGCGCTGGCGGCGCTGGTGCCCGAGGATGCCGCGCGCGCGATGCTGGCGATCGCCGTCACCGGCCCCGAGGGCGCGCCGGTCCAGGGCGAGGTCACGGTCAGCTATACCGTCGAGGCCGCCCGCTGGAGGCCGGTCTACGATCTTCGGCTGGACCGCGCGGCCCGCGTGCTGACCGTCGAGCGCGGCGCGCTGGTGGCGCAGGAAACGGGCGAGACCTGGTCGCAGGTCGCGCTGAGCCTGTCGACGGCGCGGCCCGGCGGCCAGACGGCCCCGAGCGATCTCTGGCCGCTCTTGCGCCGGATCTCGGACCCGGTGGCGGCTTTCGAGCCCTCGGATCTGGCGGTCCGGTCGCGCGCGGTCCTCGCCGCGCCGCAGATGGCCGAAATGGACGCAGCCCCCGCCGGGGCCGCGCCGGTGATCGCGGTTGCCGAGTTCGACGGGCTTGCGGTCAGCTATGACTACCCGGCTGCCGTCGACATTGCGACCGGCGCCGACAACCTGCGCCTGTCGCTGGGCGATCTGGCGATGCCGGTCGAGCTTGTGGCCGAGGCGGTTCCCGAATTCGACGACAGCGCCTATCTGGTGGCCTCGCTCGTCAACGAGACGGGCGAGATCCTGCTGCCGAGTTCCGAGGCGATGGCCTATCTCGACGGCCGCTTCGTCGGTCAGCAGGCGATCGGGCTGATCCCGGCGGGGGCCGAGGCCGACCTGCCTTTCGGTCCCATCGACGGGCTGCGGCTGACCCGCACCGTGCTGGATCGCAACGAGGGCGACCGGGGGGTCCTGAAGCGGAGCAACGAACAGTCCGAAGCGGTCAGGATCGAGGTCGAGAACCTCACGGGCGAAAGCTGGCCGGTGCGGCTTCTGGACCGGGTGCCCTATTCGGAACAGGAAGATCTGAAAATCGTCTGGCAGGCCGATCCCGCCCCGACCGGGACCGATGTCGAAGGTCGGCGCGGGCTGCTGGACTGGCGCTTCGACCTTGCGCCGGGCGCCACGCGCGAGGTGGCGCTCAGCCATCGCCTGACCTGGCCCGAGGGCAAGGTTCTGGACTAGCTGGCGCTCCGCCCCGCCAGGCCAACCGCTGGCAGGGCGTCGCGGGGCGGGTTCAGCCCGCCCGGGCGCGGATGCCCTCGCCCGAGGCAGCCGTCGGCACCAGCGCGCGCACCAGATCCTTGACCGACAGAAGCCCGACCTGCCGGCCGTCCCGCACCACGCGATAGCGCAGCGACGTGTCGCCACCCGACAGCGCGATGACCGATTCCAGATTGGCATCGGCCTCGACATCGCCCGCGACGCCTTCGGGCGCCGCCTCGGTCCGGGTCATCACCGACCGCACCCGCAGCACCCGGGCGCGATTGATGTCCGAGATGAAGTCGACGATGTAGGGATCGTTCGGATGCATCAGGATATGCTGCGGCTCGCCCTGCTGCACGATCTCGCCATCCTTCAGGATCACCAGGTGATCGGCCAGCTTCAGCGCCTCGTCCAGATCGTGGGTGATGAAGACCACGGTCTTGTGCAACTCGGCCTGCAGCTCCAGCAGCAGATCCTGCATGTCGGTGCGGATCAGCGGGTCGAGCGCCGAAAACGCCTCGTCCATCAGCATGATGTCGGCATTCGAGGTCAGGGCGCGCGCGATGCCCACCCGCTGCTGCATGCCGCCCGACAGCTGATGCGGGAACTGGTTGCCCTGACCTTCCAGACCCACGCGGTCGAGCCACTTGCGCGCCTCGTCCTCCCATTGCTCGCGCGGCACGCCCCGGACCTCGAGCGGTGTGCCCGCGTTCTCCAGCACGGTCCGGTGCGGCAGCAGGGCGAATTTCTGGAACACCATCGACATGTTCACCCGGCGCAGTTCGCGCAGCCGGGCGTCGTTATAGGCCAGCACATCCTCGCCATTGACAACGACCTCGCCCGAGGTGGGCTCGATCAGCCGGTTGATATGCCGGATCAGGGTCGATTTGCCCGATCCCGACAGACCCATGATGACCGTCATCTGCCCGGCCTTCATGTCGACATTGATGTCCCTCAGCCCCAGCACATGGCGGTGGGCTTCCAGCAGCTCGGCCTTGTCCATCCCCGACCGCGCCAGCGGCAGGACCGATTGCGGGTCGGCGCCGAAGATCTTGTAGAGGTTCCGGATCGAGATTTTCACATCGTCGCTCATCTGGGGGTCCTCACTGTTTCTGCGCCGTGTTCACGCGGGCCAGTGCCGCCTTGGTGACCCGGTCGAGGATCACCGCCAAAAGCACGATCCCCAGCCCCGAGACGAGGCCGACGCCCAGTTCGAGATTGCGGATGCCGCGCAGCACCAGAACGCCCAGACCCGGGGCCGAGACCATCGAGGCGATCACGACCATGGCGAGGCTCATCATGATGGTCTGGTTGACGCCCGCCATGATGTTGGGCAGCGCCAGCGGGATCTGCACCCCCCAAAGCTTCTGGCGGCGGGTCATGCCGAAGGCGTCGGCGGCCTCGATCACCTCCTTGTCGACGAGCCGGATGCCCAGATTGGTCAGCCGGACGACGGGCACGATGGCGTAGACGATCACCGCGATGCCGTAAAGCTTGGGCTCGGTCACCGAGAACAGGAAGATCAGCGGGATCAGGTAGACGAAGGGAGGCAGGGTCTGCAGCATGTCGAGGATCGGGATCGCGATCCGCTGGAACGTGTCGCTGCGCGACATGGCGATGCCGATGGGCACCCCCAGCAGCACGCAGATGAAGGCGCAGACGAAGATGATCGCCAGCGTCTGCATCGCGTAGTCGTAATGGTTGATGAAGGCCAGAAAGCCGATGCAGGCGGCGACGAAGGCCACCAGCCCCCAGGACCGGGTGACCAGGCGCACGACCAAGAGGATCAGCGGGATCATGATCCACCAGGGCGAGGTCTGGAACAGCCACAGCGCGCCTTCCAGCGCCCAGCTGAGCGGCTGGGTCAGCGGGTCGAGCACGACGCTGAGCCCGTCCTTGATCGACAGGAAGCCGTCTTCCAGCCCCTTGGTCAGTTCGCGCGCCTGCGGAAAGGCCGGGCAGGCCCGGTTGAGCGCGTTCATCGAGGGAAAGGGAAAGTCCCAGAGCGAGGGGGCTGGCGCCGCCGCCCCGCGGGCCTGGCCCAGAAGATCGGCCATCGACATCGGGGCCGCCGAGGCGCCGCCGTCGCACCAGGCGCGCAGGCCCAGCCCGTCGAAGAGAAAATCGTAGCTTGCCATCTGTTCGGGTCTCCTTGAGAGGGGGCGGTCCGGCCCCTCGGGAACGGAAAGGACGGGCCTGCCGGGGACAGGCCCGTCCGAAATCCGCGTGTCGCGTTTACTGGTTCAGCAGAGCCGCCAGTTTTTCGCGTGCCGCATCGTCGAGCCAGGCCGACCAGACATCCTTGTGCTGGGTCAGGAAGTAGACCGCGCCTTCCTCGGGCGAGGCGTTGTTCTCGTCCATCCAGGCGATGACCGCGCTCATGTCGTCGACGTCGAAGCTGACCTTGCGCAGCATCTCGGCGACCTCGGGTTCGCGGTCGGCGAAATCGGCGGTGACGACGGTCAGCACCGGTGCGGCCGGGAAGGCCGAGGGTTTCGGGTCGGGAGTGTCGGGGGTCTGGTTGGCCTCGTGGGCGGCCTCGTCATAGGGGCCGAGATCGACCGACACCATGTTGTACTTGCCCAGCACCGCGGTCGGCGCCCAGTAATAGCCGAACCAGGGCTCTTTCTTCTCGTAGGCCGAGGCCATCGAGGTGGCCAGCGTCTCGCCCGAGCCGTGGTTGAAGACCTCGATGCCATGGCCTTCAAGGTCGAAGGCCGGGATCAGGTTGTCGTTCACGACCCGGCAGCCCCAGCCGTCGGGGCAGTTGTTGAAGGTGCCGCCGACCCAGTCGGGATGGGCCAGGACGCCCTCGATGGTGGTCAGTTCGGGATGTTCCTCGGCCAGATAGTCGGGGATCCACCAGCCCTCGACCCCGCCGGGATCGAGCACCTTGCCCAGTTCCTCGATCTTGCCCTGGTCCTTGAGCTTGGAATAGACCTCGCCGGTCGAGTTGACCCACATCTCAGACACGGTGTCGGGCTCGCCGTTCTCGGCGATCGAGGTCACCGCAGGCACGGTGTCCGAGGGCACGACCTTGACCGTGCAGCCGTAGCCCTGCTCCATCAGGAATTTCTCGACATTGGTCACGACCGAGGCCGAGGCCCAGTTCATCTCGGCGATCGACACCTCGCCGCACTCGGCCTGCGCCATTGCGGGCAGGGCCAGTCCGGCCAGAAGGGCGCCAAGGGCTGTTGCTCGTTTCATCGGATGCTCCGTCTTGAAAGGTGAAAGGACTTTGTCTGTCGCCGGGAAGGACGGGTCGGAGGCCGCGGCGGCAGGGCTGCGATGGGGGTCGGGCCGCCGACAGACGGCCCCGCGCGCTGCGAGGCGACGGCCGGACGGCGGGACGCGGACCCCCGCCTTGTCGGCATGTATTCGAAAACCAAGCATCGCAACCGGGGCCGGGTTTAGGGGAAATCGCCTTCTCTGCCAACCGAAGAATGCCAATTTGCGACATGGTGGGTCGTTTTCAGGCGCATCCGGCGGCGGGCTGCGGGCGCGACCCTTCAGCAAATCCCGCGGGATTTCCGCCGGTTCCGCCGGGGCGGCGCCGCATCCGCCTGCCGGTTCCGGTCCGCGCGGCCTGTGCGCGTTTGCCGCGGATTTGCCCCGCTTCGGCGGTCCTTTCCTTTA
>NZ_QNVX01000031.1:0-43102 GCF_003314725.1 Rhodovulum sp. BSW8 | reverse complement strand
CCCCCCCCCCCGGCAATTTCGGAGCGGCGCCACCCGACCGGCTGCGCCCCGGACCAGAACGAGGAGACAGGCCATGGCGCGTCCGATCTATTCCACCCAGCAGATCGCCAACCAGCTTCTGACCGGCTACTGGTCCGCGACCGGCCAGCCCGCGCGGTCCTGGCAGTTCTCGGGGTCCGATCACACCGTCACCTATTCTTTCGGGTCGAGCATGAACGCGTCCGAGCGGGCGCTGGCCCGCACCGCGCTGGACGCCTGGAGCGAGGCGGCAAACATCGGCTTCACCGAGGTGTCTTCGGGCGCGCGGATGTCCTTCGTCAACAACAGCTCGGGCGCCTATTCCCAGACCTATGTCTCGGGCAACGCGATCAGCAGCACCACCGTGAACGTGGCCCGCAGCTGGGTCAGCACCTACGGGACCGGCTTCGACAGCTACAGCTATCAGACCTATCTGCACGAGATCGGGCACGCGCTGGGGCTGGGCCATACCGGCAATTACAACGGCTCGGCCAGCTATTCGCGCGACGCGCTTTATGCCAATGACAGCTGGCAGACCAGCGTCATGTCCTATTTCTCGCAGGGCGAGAATACATATGTGGCCGCCACGACCGCCTTCACCCTGACCCCGATGATTGCCGATGCCCACGCGGTGCAGACGCTTTATGGCGCCCCGGCCGCGGTGCATGCGGGCGACACCGTCTACGGGCGCAACTCGACCGCGGGCGGGGCGCTCGACACGCTCGGACGGACCGGGATCCAGCCGGTTACCTTCGTGCTGTCCGACAGCGGCGGCACCGATCTGGTCGATTTCTCGCATTGGGCGGCAAGCAACCGGATCGACCTGACCGCAGGCAGGACCTCGGACGCGCTGGGCTGGACCGGCAACATGATGATCGCCGCGGGCACGGTGATCGAAAACGTCACGACTGGCGCCGGGGCCGACCGGGTGACCGGCAATACGGCCGCCAACACGATCTCGACCGGGTCGGGCAACGACACGCTTGACGGCGGGGCGGGCGACGACGTTTTGATCGGAGGTGCCGGAAACGACAGCATGACCGGCGGGGCCGGGGCGGATCTTTTCCGCTTCTTCGCCGGGTTCGGCGATGACCGGATCACCGATTTCGCTTCGGTCGACCGGATCGACTTTACCACGATCCCGGGGGCGGCCAGCTGGACGGATCTGGTCGCGCTGATGGCGCAGTCGGCTTCGGGCGTCACCATCGCCACGACCGAAGGCAGCGTGCTGTTGCAGGGGGTCACACTTGGCGCCCTGACCGTCGCCAACTTCCTGCTGTCGGACGGATCGGGCGGCGGATCGGGCGGTGGATCGGGCGGTAGCGGGTCGGGCGGTAGCGGGTCGGGCAGCGGTGGGGCGGGCGGCAGTTCGGCGACCCAGATCTCTGGCACCGAGGCGAGGGACGTCCTCCAGGGAACGACCGGCGACGACCTGATCGACGGGCTTGCCGGGGCGGATACCATCCGTGCGAATTCGGGCAATGACACGGTGACCGGCGGGCTCGGCAACGACATCGTCTATCTCGAGTCTGGCGACGACGTTTTCGTCGATGGCACCGATATCGGCGCCGACCGTGTCTATGGCGGGGCGGGCAACGACCGGCTGGTGTCGCAGGGCGGGCGCGACCTGTTCTATGGCGAGGCTGGCGACGACGTGCTGACCGCCGGCAATGCGGGCAGCGTGCTGTCGGGCGGAACCGGCAACGATACCATCACCGGCGGGGCCGGGATGGACAACGTGACCGATGATGGCGGCGCAGATCTGGTCGATCTGGGCGCGGGCAATGACCGCTATCTGGGCCGCGGCGACAGCCCCGGCATGGCCGATACCGTCAGCGGCGGCGACGGCAACGACACCATCACCACCAGCAATGGCAACGACCTGATCGACGGCGGCGCCGGGAACGACCGGGTGAGCGCGGGCGCCGGCAACGACACCGTCACGGGCGGCGCCGGCAATGACGCGCTGCAGGGGGGCAAGGGCGATGACAGCCTGTCGGGCGGCGCGGGCGATGACAGCATCTCCGATACCGGCGGCAATGACAGCGTCGATCTGGGCGCGGGCAACGACCGCTATTCGGCCACCGGCGACACTGCGGCGATGGGCGACACGGTCAGCGGAGGCGAGGGCCACGACCGGATCATCGGCAGCACCGGCAATGACAGCCTGTCGGGCGATGCGGGCAATGACGTGCTGTCCGGCGGTGGCGGTGCCGATACGCTGGCGGGCGGTGCGGGCAACGACACGATGACCGGTGGCGGCGGCAACGACGTCTTCGTGCTGGGCGCGGGCTTCGGCACCGACACGATCATGGACCTGCGCGCGGGGGATGTGATCGACCTGTCCGCGGTCGGTGCGGTCGCGGACTGGAGCACGCTGATGACCGGTGCCACGCAATTGCGGACCGGTACGCTGCTGACCACCTCGGACGGGACGCTCCTGCTGCGCGGGACCGCTCTGGCGACGCTCGGGGCGTCGTCCTTCCGCTTTGCGGGCTCGGGCAATGACGGCCTTGCCGTGTCGGGAACGATCACGGGCACCGCTGGCGCCGATGTGCTGAATGGCAGCGCCATGGCCGATACCATCGCGGCGGGCGCGGGCAACGACCGGGTCGATGCCGGGGCCGGGCGGGACAGCGTCGATCTTGGCGAGGGCGCCGATATTTTCGTCGACACCGCCGAGACCGGCGCCGCGGGCGGCGACACGGTGCGCGGCGGCACCGGCGACGACCGGATCTTCGGCACGGCCGGGTTGAACAGCTTTTACGGTGAGGCCGGGCGCGATGTGATCCTGGGCGGGGCCGGGGCCGATCTGATCGACGGCGGCGCCGACAATGACACGATCACCGGCGGCGCGGGCGACGATACCGTGCTGGGCGGGGCGGGCAACGACCAGATCCGGCTGGACGGAGGCGACGACACCTTCACCGACAGCGCCGATGCCGGGATGGACCGGGTCTATGGCGGGGCGGGCGACGACCGGTTGATCAGCCTTGGCGGCCGCGACGCGCTTTACGGCGAGGCGGGCGACGATCTGCTTCAGGCCAGCGATGCGGGTGGTCTCTTGTCGGGTGGCCTCGGCAATGACACGCTGACGGGCGGTGCGGGCAATGACAGCGTCACCGACAGCGGCGGCAACGATCTGGTCGATCTGGGCGCGGGCAATGACCGTTATACCGCGACCGGCGACAGCCGCAGCCAGGGCGATACCGTCTCGGGCGGAGACGGGAACGATTCGATCCAGCTCGGGGCGGGCAACGACAGCGTCGATGGCGGCGCGGGCAACGACCGGGTGGGCGACACGGGCGGCCGCGACCTCGTGCGCCTTGGCGACGGCGATGACAGCTTCAACGGCAGCCGGGATCTGGCCGGCGACGGCGACACCGTCCATGGCGGGGGCGGCAACGACCGGATCTATGGCGGGCGCGGCGCCGACAGCCTGTCGGGCGATGCGGGGGACGACCTTCTGGCCGGCGGCGCCGGGGCGGACACGCTTCTGGGCGGGGCGGGCAACGACCGGCTGACCGGCGGCGCCGATGCCGATCTTTTCGTCTTCGCGGATGGCGACGGCGTCGATCTGGTGATGGACTTCCGGGCCGGGATCGACCGGCTCGACCTGACGGCTGTCTCGGGGCTGTCGGGCTGGGCCGACGTGGCCGCCCACATGACCCAGAGCGGCCGCGATGTGCTGTTCGACTTCGCAACGGTCGACATCCAGCTGGCGCGAGTCGATATCGGCGTGCTCAGCGACAGCGACTTCCTGATCTGATCCGCCGAAAGGGAGCGGGACCGGGACGGGGCGGCACAAGGCGGCCCCGTTTTGCCGTTTCGACCCCCGGCGTTCTTGCGGTCCATGGCCGCCGCCGAAGTGCCGCAACGTTCGTGCCCGCAATCACATTTGCCGGACCGGGGCGCGCGGCCCTTTCCGGGCAGAGCGTGGGCAATCAAGCACTTGGTATTTAAGCGATTTGTGCAGGGTTGTCGCCCGCCGGTCCGGCGGAACGGCTTTTCGGCCCGGAAGAGCCTTGCAGCGCACAGGCGACGGCCTCGCAAATGCCGTAATTCCGCAGCACGTTTGCAACCCTACCGTGTGCCGATCGCTCGGAGCGGCTTTTCCGCGCCTTGGGCCCACCGACAGTGCGAGGACCAGTGTCGTGCCAAAGGAACAAGTGAACGGCCTCGGTATCGGGCCGCGCGGGAAACCTCAGCCCGAACCGGCATCCTCGTCCACCCAGTTCGAGACCCTGATCGGCCGCTTTCGCAACCGGGCCATTCCATCCGACGGGCCTGCCAGCCAAAGGCCCGCGGCCAAAGGCGAGGGGCGCCCGGACCGCGACACCGGACCGGTGGCGCCCGTCCGGTCCGGCGCCTGCGTTCCGGAGCAGGCCGATATCCTTCAGGTGGCGGCCGCCTCGGCGGGAATCGGGCAATGGTATGCGGAACTGCCCGCGACCGAGATCCGGGCCACGGCCGAGTATTCCCGGGTCCTGGGCTATGAACCCGGCGAAATTCCTCTGGATGTGCAAAGCTGCGTCGAGCGCATCCATCCCGAGGACCGCGCGAGCATCCTCGGCCAGCTCGAGGCAGCGGTCCGGGGCGAGATCGACCGGTTCGGTTTCGATCACCGGCTCCGCTGCAAGGGAGGCGGCTATCGCTGGTTCGCGGCCACCGGGCAACTTTTCGCGGCGGCGACCGGGGACCGTCCGGCGATCCTCTGCGGCAGCCTCGTCGACGTCACCGACCGCAAGCAGGACGAGATCCGTGCCGCCGGGCTGGCGGAGGCCGCGCGCGATGCCAGCGAACGGCTGAACGCGCTGGCCGACAATGCGCCGGTCGCGCTTTTCGAGCTTCGGCGCGATCCGGGGGGCAGGCTGAGCGCCCCCTATTTCAGCGCCAGGCTGGCCGATCTGTCCGGCGTCCCGGCCGAAGATCTTGCGCGGGACGTGCGCGCCGGGTTCCGCTGGATCCATCGCGACGACATGGCCGCGCTGCGCGAACAGGCCCGGCGGTCGGCCGAGGATCTGTGCCCGGCGTCGGTGCGCTTCCGGCTGCGGCACCCCGAGCGGGGACTGCGCTGGTATCGGGGATCGTCCCTGCCGACGGCGCTGCCCGACGGTTCGGTGCTGTGGCGCTGCAGCGTGCTGGATATCACCGACGAAATCGCGGCAGAGCGGCGGGCGGCCAAGGCGTCAGAGGCCCAACGCTTCGCGCATGAGGGGCTGACGACGCTGGCCGAGAACTCTCCCGGGGCGTTGTTCTCGCTGCGGCAGACGTTCGATGGCAAGATGCGCTTTCCCTATTTCACCTCGCGATTGCCCGACCTCATGGGGGTCACCGGAGCCGATCTGCGCAAGAGTGTCGGCAAGGCGTTCCGCCATGTCGCGCCCGAGGACGAGGCCGTGGTCGGGGACGCCTTCGCCCAGTCGCTGGAGACGGGCGCCCGGGCCGAGGTCAAGTTCCGGGTCGAGCATCCGCAGAAGGGGACGATCTGGCTTCTGTGTTCGGCCAGTCCGCTCCGCTCGGCCGACGGGGCGATGTGGTACGGCTACATGATCGACATTACCGAGCGGCTCGAGATGGAACGCCGGGCGGCGCGGGCCACGGCCGAGGCGCATGATGCGATGGACCGTCTGGCCTCGATCGCCGAGATTGCGCCGGTCGGGCTTTACGAGGCGCAGCGCGCGCCCATGGGCGGGTTGAACTTCACTTATACCAGCGCGCATTTCAACGACCTGATGGGGTTTTCCGGCGGCGACGATCAGCGGCTGCAGACGCATATCCTGGAGCGCATCCATCCCGACGACCTGCCCCAGTTCCTGGCCAATATCGAAACCACCTCGCAGACCCTCGCGCTTCGGCGCCAGCGGTTCCGGATCTTCCATCCGATCCGGGGCATGCGCTGGCTCGATGCCTCGGCGACCCCGCGCAAGGGGCCGGACGGGGTCGTGACCTGGCGCGGCGCGCTTTACGACGTGACCGCCGATGTCGAACGCGAAGCCGACCTGCGCCGCGCCCACGGCTTGGCCGAGAAGATGCGGATCGAGAACGAGCGGCAGGCGCTCCATGACGGGTTGACTGCCCTGCCGAACCGGCGGTTCTACGACCGGGTTCTGGCCGAGCGTCTGGCCGAGGCGGGTGCGGGCGGGCCGCGCGATTGCGTGTTGATCCGCATCGACCTCGACCATTTCAAATATGTCAACGACACCCTGGGCCATGAGGCCGGGGACCAGGTGCTGATCCGGGTGGCCGAGGTGTTGCGCGGTGCGATCCGGGGGGCCGATTTCGCCGCGCGGATCGGGGGCGACGAATTCGCCATCCTGCTGGCGCCGGGCGT
Source organism: Rhodovulum sp. BSW8 (assembly GCF_003314725.1). NCBI lineage: Bacteria > Pseudomonadati > Pseudomonadota > Alphaproteobacteria > Rhodobacterales > Paracoccaceae > Rhodovulum > Rhodovulum sp. BSW8. The sequence continues at coordinate 36,750 of NZ_QNVX01000031.1, read as the reverse complement.
GACGCGGCGCCATGCGCAGGATGTGGTCGAACGGGTGCAGGCCCGGCTGGCCGAACCGATGCTGTATCGCGGGCGCCCCTGCCGGTTCGGCGCCAGCTTCGGGATCGCCCAGTGCGACGACATCTGCGGCCCCGACAGCGACATCCAGCTTTTCGCCGATGCCGCGCTTTATCGCGCCAAGGCCAGCGGCCGCAGCCGGATGCAGTTCTTCACCCGGGCGCTGCACGACACGATCCTGCGCGACCGGCGGCTGGCGGCCGAGATCCACGAGGCGCTGGAGCGCGACGAATTCGTGCCGTTCTTCCAGCCCCAGGTCTGCGCGATGGAGAACCGTCTGGTCGGGGCCGAGACGCTTCTGCGCTGGCGCCATCCGACGAAGGGCGTGCTGGCGCCCTCGGCTTTCATGCATGTGGCCCAGCAGCTGCGGCTGGTGCCCGAGATCGACCGCCTGATGATGGAGAAATCCCGTCAGGCGCTGGACCGCTGGCGCGCGGCGGGGCTGCATCTGCCCAAGATCAGCTTCAATGTCAGTTCTGGCCGGATGCACGACCCCGACGTGGTCTCGGCCGCGCGGGCGATGCGCAGCGAGGACACCAAGGTGACCTTCGAGTTGCTGGAATCGATCCTGGTCGAAGAGGAAAGCGATGCCTTCCGCACCCATCTGGCCGCCGTGCGCGAGGCCGGGATCGACATCGAGATCGACGATTTCGGCTCGGGCCATGCCTCGATCATCGGGCTGCTCGAGATCGCGCCCTCCTCGCTGAAGATCGACCGCCGCATCGTGGCGCCGGTGGCAAGCGACCTGCGGTCCCGCAATCTGGTGCGCGCCATCGTCGAGATCGCCGAGGCGCTGGGGATCGGCACCGTGGCCGAGGGGGTCGAGACCCCCGATCAGGTGCGGATCCTGCGGGGGCTGGGCTGTCAGGTGCTGCAGGGCTACCTGTTTTCCCGGCCTGTCGACGAGGCCGGGTTCCTGGCCTATGCGACGGAAAAACTGCGGCGGCGGGCCTGACCGCCCGCCGCGCGAGGCCGTCAGCCCGGAAGCAGCGGCAGATAGGTCACGAGGATCAGGACCGCGACCAGCACCGCCAGATAGGGCAGCACCGCCTTGGCGATGCGCTCTAGCCCCAGCCCGGTGACCGAGGAGGCCACATAAAGATTGATCGCGACCGGGGGCGTGATCATGCCGATGGCCAGCCCGACGACCAGGATCACCCCGAAATGCACCGGATCCACCCCGAGTTGCAGCGCCAGCGGCAACAGCAGCGGCGTCAGGATGATCAGCGCCGAGGCGGTCTCGACGAAGATGCCGGTGACGAGGATCAGGACCAGCATCATTGCCAGCACGATCGTCGGATTGTCCGAGACCGACAGCACCAGCGCCCCGATCTGCGCGGGCACCTGCCAGTTCGACAGGGCCCAGCTGAGCGCGGCCGAGGCCGAGATCACGAACATGATGACGGCGGTCGTCACGCCCGACCGGATCAGCAGCCGGTAGATGTCCTTCAGCCCCATGTCGCGATAGACGAAGAGCGAGACGAAGATCGCGTAATTGACCGCGATGACCGCCGCCTCGGAGGGCGTGAAGAGGCCCGAGAAGATGCCGCCCAGAATGATGACCGGCGTCATCAGCCCCCAGAAGGCCGAGACGAAGCTGCGCGCGATGGTTTTCAGCGAGAAGGGCGCGCCCTTGGGATAGGCCCGCCGGTGGCCCTGCACCAGGGCCACGACCATCAGCCCCGCGCCCATGGCGATGCCGGGCAAAAAGCCGCTCAGAAACAACGCCGACACGGATTCCTGGGCGATCACCGCATAGATGATCATCGGCACCGAGGGCGGGATCACCACGCCGATGGTGCCGCCCGCCGCGATCAGGCTGGCGGCCGAGGCCGGGTCATAGCCCTTGCGGGTAAGCTCGGGCACCAGCGTCGAGCTGACCGCCGCCGTCGTCGCCGCGCCCGAGCCCGAGATCGCGGCGAAGAACATCGCCGCCAGCACCGAGACGATGGAAAGCCCGCCCTTCAGAAAGCCGATCATCGCATCGGCCAGCGCCACCAGCCGGGCGCTGACCTTGCCCTCGGCCATGATGTCGCCCGCGAGGATGAACATCGGCACCGCGACCAGCGCGAAGGAGTTGATGCCGGAAAACATCTGCTGCGGCAGCACCAGAAGCGGCACGCCGCCGGCCTGCATCGCGACCATGGTCGCGCCGCCGATGGCCAGCGCGACCGGCAGGCCGAGGATCATGAACAGAAAGAACAGGCCGAAGAGAAGCAGGCTCATTCCACCGGCTCCCCGGCGTCGGGAAGGGCGCCGGTCAGCAAAAGCCGCATCAGATCGGTCGCGGCCAGCCAGGCCATCAGACCCGCGCTGACGGGGATGATCGCGTAGATATAGCTCATGGGCAGCCGCAGCGCGGCGGATTTCTGGAAGCTCTGCATCGTCATGTAGGTCTGGCCGATCCAGGCCAGGCTGATCAGGAAGGCCACGGCGATGACCAGGGCCAGCGCGGTCGCGGCGCGGCGCGCGGGGTCGGGCAGCCGCTCGACCAGCACGCCGACCGCGATATGGCGGTGCCGCTGCCAGGCCAGCGCCGCGCCCAGAAAGGTCAGCCCGATCAGAAGGAACCGCGCGACCTCCTCGGTCCAGCCGACCGCGGTGAAGGCCACCCGCGACACGATCTGCAGCGTGATGACCGCGATCAGCGCCGCCATGCCCGCCGCGATCACGGGGGCAAGCACGGCGCCGATCGCGCGTTCGATCCGGCCGAGGAGGCTCAGCACGTCAGTTCAGCTCCGCCCGGATCCGGGTCAGGGTGTCGCCGAACCTCTCGCCGTATTTCTCGTAGACCGGCGCCACGGCCTCCTGGAAGGCGGTCAGGTCGGGGGTCTCGTTCACCTCCATCCCGGCGGCTTTCAGTTCGTCAAGCTGCTGGGCCTCCATATCGGCGTTGAAGGCGCGTTCGGTGGCCGCCGCGTCATGCGCGGCCTCGACCACGATCTGCTGCGCCGCCTCGGGCAGTTTCGACCAGGTGGGCATGCCCATCACGAAGACCGCGGGCGCATAGGTATGCCGGGTCATGGTCATGTATTTCTGGGTCTCGTTCAGCTTGAAGGAATAGACCACCCCGACCGGGTTTTCCTGCCCGTCGATGGTGCCCTGCTGCATCGCCGTCAGCGCCTCTGTCCAGGCCATCGGAATGGCATTGGCGCCCAGCGCCCGGAAGCTGTCGGTATAGACCGGGTTTTCCATCACCCGGATGCGCAGCCCGTCGAGATCGGCAGGCGTCGCCACCGGACGCCTGGAGTTGGTCAGGTTGCGGAAGCCGCGCTCGGCATAGGCGAGGCCCTTGAGATTGACATCGGCCAGCTTGTCCAGCAGCTCCTGGCCGATCTCGCCGTCGAGCACCCCATAGGCGGCCTCGCGCGAGGGAAAGAGGAAGGGCAGCTCGAACACCGCCATTTCCTCGACGAAGTTCGCGACCGGCCCGTTGGTGATCAGTCCCATGTCGATGCTGCCGATCTGCATGCCTTCCAGCAGGGTGCGTTCGTCGCCGAGCGTGGCATTGGGCACGATCTCGACCGAGATCTTGCCGCCGCTGCGTTCGGCCACCAGATCGCGGAAGGCGACGGCGGCCACCTGATAGGCGTCCTTCTCGTTCACCACATGGGCCAGCCGCAGGGTGACGGGCTTCATGCCGTCGAGATCGGCGGCCAGAGCGGGGGTGGCGCCAAGCGCCAGCGCGGCGGCTGCGGCGGACAGGAACGAACGTCTCTGCATCGGGGAGTCTCCTTCAGGATCAGCGGCGGGACCTTGGGCGATGTTACGCAGGGCGTCAACCGAACATGCCGATAATTGCGGCAGACGCGCGCGGGTGGACAGGATGATTTGCCGGGGGGGGGAGTGCCCGGATTTCGCCTTGATCGCGACAGACTGCTGCCCCGGGGTGGCATTATCCCGGATCTCAGAACAATTCTGCCGTGGCCTGCCAATCGATGCCCGATCTTTCACCGCCGATGCCGCAGCCGAGGGTCGGGGCGCGTGCCGTCCCGGCCGGGGCGGTGCTGGCGGCCGTGACCCTGGCGGCGCTGATCCTGCGCCTGCCGCTGCTGTTGTGGGGGGCCGACGCGCTCGACCGGCAGGTCTTTCCCGACGACACCTATTATGTTCTGTCCATCGCGCGCAACATCGCGGCCGGTCTCGGCCCCACGGCCGATGGGACGGTGCCAACCACGGGGTTTCAGCCGCTGATCGTGGCGCTTCTGGTGCCGATCTTCCGGCTGACCGCCGACCCGGTGCTGCCCGCACTGGCGGCGGCCGCCATCGGGGCCATCGCCGGGGCGCTGGCGGCGGGGCTGGCGGCACGGCTGGCGCTGGCGCTGACCGGGTCATGTCTGGCGGCGGCCGGGGTCGGGCTGGTGCTGGCCACCGGTCCGGTCTTTGCACTGACCCATCCGAACGGGCTTGAAACCGCGCTGGCGGCGGCGGCGCTGCTGGCCACCGCCGTTGCGCTGGCCGAAACCCGGCCGGGTGCACCGATGCGTCGCTTCGTCGGGATCGGGGGGCTGGCCGGGCTCGCGGTGCTGGCGCGGGTCGATGCGGCGGTGCTGCTGGCACCGGCGGGGATCTGGGCGGTTCGCGCGCTGGGCTGGCGCGGCGCGGGGCGCGCGGCGCTGACGGCGTTTGCCGTGATCGCGCCCTGGGTCGGGGTCTGCCTTTGGCTGACCGGAAATCCGCTGCCCGAAAGCGGGGCGGCGGTGGCCACGCTTGCGGCGGCCGACGGGTTCGACGGATGGATGACCTTCACGATGGGCGTGCTGGCCTTGGGCGGGGTCTGGCCCGACGCGGTTTTCGGCTGGGCGCCCATGGCCGGGATCGCGGTCGCGGCCGCAATCCTGCTGCCTTTGCTGGCGGTTCGGCGGGGGCATTGTGCGCCGCTGGCGGCGGCGCTGGCCCTGGGCTGCCTTGCGCTCTTTCTGGCCTACACGTTGGGGCTTGGCGCGGTCTGGTTCTTCGAGCGGTACTTTTCGCCGATCCATTGCCTGGTGCCGGTGCTGGCGGCGGCTCTGGTGTTCGGGCGGTCCCCGCCCTTGGCGGTGCGTGTGCTTTGGGGGCTGGCCGTCCTCGCGCTTTGCGGCTTTGGGCTCTGGCGCCTCGCACCGGTGCTGAGCGATCCGGGGACCGAGCGGCTGCATGCCTTCGCGCCCCCCAGCGGCTATGGCGAGATGGCCCGCGATCTGCTGCCCGAGCTGCCGCCGGGCGCGACCCTTGGGGCGCTGCAAAGCGGGGCGCTTGGATATTTCGCGCCGCCGGGTCTGCGGGTGGTCAATCTCGACGGGGTGGTGAACGGTCTGGCGGCCGCGGCGCTGCGCGAGGGGCGGGTCTGCACCTATCTGAAAGCCGCCGGGATCACCCATTTCGCCGATTGGGACCTGAACCGCGCCCTGCTTCTGCGCCGGGTCGAGCCCGGCGCTACGGTCGTCCTCGACCCGCTTTACCGGTCGGCCGTGGCGCAGGGTCGTCACCGCGTCACGCTTTACAGCGTCACGGCAGACTGCACCCCGCGACCCTGAGGCTCGCGATCTCCTGACATCCTGCCCCGGCCGACCGGGCCGCTCGGCGCGACATGCTGTGTCTGGCGCCGGATTTTCCCTGCGCGATTCGGAACATCCTCTCGAAACCGGGGTCGATGCCGCCTGCGGCCGGGTGGGAATCCTCCGATCGGCCGGTATTCGCAAAATGCATGATAGCTATGCGTTCAGAAATGTGGCGAGCGCAGGCCCGGTGCCCCGACTTCGCCACAGGTCGAAACGAAGGGTTACGCTGCCGACGGATCGGGGTCCGGCGCATCTGCAACGCAACGTCAGAGATCGGCGGGAAGAAATACCGTTTGGCGGCCGTCCGGGCGCGAGTCGGGGAATCGGACGTGCCGATCGCGCTTCGTTACCGCAGCGGGATCGGGCGCAACGTCACAGCGTCCGGCAAGCAAGAAAGAACGAGGCTTTTGATTTTAATCCTGGCGAAGGGCGGTTCTCGCCGTGGTTTTGTTTCCCTTGCGTCACCTTTGGGGCGTTTCGGCCAAGATCCCAATTGGGGCATTTCCTAGGAGAACCGGAAAAATTTAGCGGACTGTCCGTTTGTCGCCCGGCGGCTTCTCATCCAGAACGCGAATGTCCGGAAACAGAACAGGCCTAAGGCCTCGTCTTTTCCCGAACCTGGACGGAGATGCAGACATGAACCCGGAAACACCCGACATGATCGGAACGGGAGAGATTTGCCTGGCGCATGAGCTTGGACCGCGCGACGCGGCCGGCATCCGCGACCGGGTCCTGGCGGCCCTGCGCGGGGGCGGCGCCATCGTTGTCGACACGACCGAAGCGACTGGCATGCATGTGGCGATCCTACAGATATTGCTGGCTCTGGCCCGGGACGCGGCCCTGGCCGGCCGGCCGTTCACGCTGATCGCCCCGCCCGGCGGCGCCTGCGCGACCGCCTTCGAACGGGCCGGTCTCGACCTGCCGGGTCAGGCGCGCGCCGCCTGATCCGAGCCCCCCAGATCTTGGAGAATTGCAATGTCAAAGACGATCCTCGCCATCGACGACTCGCCGTCGATCCTTCAGATGGTGGCGCACACCCTCACAACCGCAGGTTATCAGGTGATCGAGGCGGTCGACGGGGCGGACGGCTATGACAAGGCCGTCGCCAACCGGATCGACGCGGTCATCACCGACCTGAACATGCCCCGGCTGAGCGGGCTCGACTTCATCCGCAAGTACCGCACCCATGCCTCGAGCGCGGGCGTGCCCATCGTGTTCCTGACCACCGAGACCGATGACGGGCTGAAGCGCGAGGCCAAGGAGGCGGGTGCCACCGGCTGGATCGCCAAGCCCTTCAAACAGGATCAATTGCTGGCCGTCGTGAAGAAGGTCGCCGGAGCATGACCCTGTCCGCCGATCCCGCCGAAACCTTCCGCCAGGAGGCGCGCGACCTTCTGGACACGCTGGAACAGACCCTTCTGGATCTCGAACACGACCCGGGCGACAGCGCGCTGGTCGATGCCAGCTTCCGCGCCATGCACACCCTCAAAGGGTCGGGCGCCATGTTCGGCTATGACGAAGTGGCCGATTTCGTGCATGAATTCGAGACCGCCTTCGACCGCGTCCGCAAGGGCAAGGCGGCGATCAGCCCGGGCCTCGTGGTGATCGCGCTGGCCGCCAAGGACCATATCGCCGATCTGGTCGGCGAGCCCGGTCAGCACGCCGCGAAGGGCGCTCCGATCCTCGAGGCGCTGCGCCAGACGGTCGATACCGGCCCGGAGGCGGGCGCCGCGCCCGCCGCAAAGGGTCCGGCCGCCGCGGCGCCTGCAGGGGGGGTGCGGGTGCGGTTCCGGCTGCCGCCCGACGCCATCGCCTTCGGGACCGATCCGGTCTTGCTGCTGGACGAGATGCGCGAGCTGGGGGCCGACCGCGTGGTCGGGCTGACCGACCGGCTGCCGCCGCTTGACGAGATGGACCCGAGCGGCACCTATCTGGGCTGGGAAGTCACCTTCGAGGCCGGGATCTCGGCCGAACAGATCGACGATGTCTTCCTCTTCGTGCGCGACGGCATGGAGCTGACGCTGGAGCCGCTGCAGCCGCCGCAGGCGCCGAAGGACGCGTCCGAGGCGGCGGCCCCCGCCGACATGGCGCGGCGCGGCCGCGAGGCCGAGGGGCGCGCGGCCGCCGCCTCGTCGCTCAGGGTGCCGGCCGAGCGGCTCGACGAGCTGATGGACCGGGTCGGCGAGCTGGTGATCGCCCAGTCGCGGCTGGCGCAGATCGCCTCGGCCGGGGACGATCTGAACCTCAAGGCCGTGGTCGAAGAGCTGGAACGGCTGTCCTCGGGGCTGCGCGACACCACGATGGGCATTCGGATGGTGCCGATCGGCACGCTGTTTTCGCGCTTCCGTCGGCTGGTGCACGACCTCTCGGGCGAGCTGGGCAAGGAGATCGACTTCGTCACCAGCGGCGAAGAGACCGAGCTGGACAAGACCATGATCGAGCGGCTGGCCGATCCGCTGGTCCACCTGATCCGCAACGCCATCGACCATGGCGTCGAGGGGCCCGAGGCGCGCGGACATGCGGGCAAGCCCGCCCGCGGCCGGGTCCGGCTGTCGGCCGCCCATACCGGGGCCGAGGTCGCGATCTCGATCGCCGATGACGGGGCGGGGCTCGACCCGGCGCGAATCCGCGCCAAGGCCGAGCAGAACGGGCTTCTGGCGCCCGACCAGAAGGTGACCGATCAGGAGCTTTACCAGTTCGTGTTCCATCCCGGGTTTTCGACCGCAAGCCAGGTCACCTCGATCTCGGGGCGCGGGGTCGGCATGGACGTGGTCAAGCGCACCATCGAGGGCTTGCGCGGGACCATCGACCTGACCAGCACGCCCGGTCAGGGCACGGTCGCGACGCTGCGCCTGCCGCTGACGCTGGCGATCATCGAAAGCATGCTGGTGCAGGTCGGGGCCGGGCGCTACGCGATCCCGCTGTCGGCGGTCGAGGAATGCGTCGAGCTGCCCGCCGCGCAGGACGGCAAGGCCGCCGGGCGCAACTTTCTGAACATCCGCGGGCGGCTGGTGCCGTTCCTGCGGCTGCGCGAGCTGTTCAGGACCCAGGCCGAGCGGGCCGAGCACCAGAAGGTGGTGATCGTCTCGGCGGGCGAGGCGCGGGTCGGGCTGGTGGTCGACCAGATCATCGGCAACAGCCAGACCGTCATCAAGTCGCTGTCCAAGCTGCATGCCGATGTCGAGACCTTCTCGGGCGCGACCATCCTCGGCGACGGCACGGTGGCGATGATCCTCGATGTGAGCGCGCTGGTCGGCTTCGGCCAGGCCTATGAAAGCCGCCTGCGCGGCGAACAGCTGGGGAGGGTGGCATGAGCGCCGTCGACAAGCCCACCGGGCCCGCCGCGATGCGCGCCCTGACCGTCGGGCTTCAGGGCGAGGTCTTCGCGCTGCCGGCCGAAACCGTCAGCGAAATCCTCGACATGGTTCCCGTGACCGAGGTGCCCAATGCGCGGGCCTTCGTGAACGGTGTCATCAACGTGCGCGGCAAGGTGGTGCCGCTTGCGGATCTTCGGGTCATGTTCGGCATGGAGCGCACCCCGCCCGATGCCGATACCCGGATCGTCGTGACCGAGATCGACCTCGACGGGGAACCGGCGCTGGTCGGGATCATCGCCGACAAGGTGCACGACGTCACCGAAATCTCGGACGCCTCCGTCGAGGAGGCGCCGAAGGTCGGCATGCGCTGGCCCGCCGAATTCGTGCGCGGCATCGGCAAGCATGGCGACGACTTCATCATCATCCCGGACATGGGCCGGATCTTCGGATCGAAGGGGGATCGCGATCCGTCCTTCGCCACGGACGAAAGGAAAGCGAAATGACACTCTCTCTCAGGGCCAAGCTCGCCCTCGCCTTTGGCGCCCTGCTGCTGTTGATCAGCCTGTTGGGGGGCGTCGCGATCCTGCAGATGAACCGGATCAACGCGCAGTCGACGATCATCGCCGACAACTGGCTGCCCAGCGTGGACGAGGTGCGCCAGCTCGACACGATCATGGCCAAGTATCGCATCGGCGAGTATGCCCATGTTCTGGCCACCACCGAGTCCGAATTCGAACGGATCGAAACCTATATCGACGGCGTCCGGGCCAAGCTTGACGCCAGCCGCGCCGCCTATGAGGCGCTGATCATCGCGCCCGAGGAACGGCAGCTTTACGCCCAGTTCAACGAAAGGCTGACGAACTATCTCGAGAACTCCAAGCGGATTCTGCGCTATTCGCGCAACAACCAGAAGGACCTGGCCGGCCGCGAGATGAGCGACTCTCTGGAACTGTTCGATACGGTCACGGCCGATCTGACGGAACTGGTGGCCTTCAACTCGAACGGGGCGCGTGCGGCCAGCGCGGAAGGCGACGAAGCCTATGCAACCTCGCAGAAGGTGGTCTTCGGGGGGATCGGGCTGGCGCTGCTGGTCGGCATCGGTACCGCGATCTTCCTGATCCGCAACATCACCCGCGCCCTGGGCGGCGAGCCCGACTATGCCCGCGACGTGATCCGCGAGATCGCCAGCGGCAATCTCGAGGTCAAGGTGGCGACCCGCGAGGGCGACAGCGACAGCCTTCTGGCGGCCGCGCGCGACATGGTGGCCAAGCTGAAGGAGGTCATCACCGAGGTCGCGGTCTCGTCCCGCAATGTGGGGGCCGGAAGCCAGGAGATGTCGGCCGCGGCCGAGCAACTGGGCCAGGGCGCGACCGAACAGGCCTCGTCGACCGAGGAAGTGTCGTCCTCGATGGAAGAGATGGCGGCCAACATCAAGCAGAACGCCGACAACGCCGCGCAGACCGAGAAGATCGCCCGCCAGTCGGCCGGCGACGCCAAAAGCAGCGGCGATGCCGTGGGCAAGGCGGTCAAGGCGATGGAGACCATCGCCGAGAAGATCCTGATCGTGCAGGAGATCGCCCGTCAGACCGACCTGCTGGCGCTGAACGCGGCGGTCGAGGCGGCGCGGGCCGGGGAACATGGCCGCGGCTTTGCGGTGGTGGCCTCGGAAGTGCGCAAGCTGGCCGAGCGCAGCCAGGCGGCGGCGCAGGAAATCTCGGGCCTGTCGGGCGACACGGTCAAGGCCGCGCAGCAGGCGGGCGAGATGCTGACCCGGCTGGTGCCCGACATCCAGCGCACCGCCGAACTGGTGGCCGAGATCTCGAATGCCAGCCAGGAACAGAATGCCGGGGCCGCGCAGATCAACGTCGCGATCCAGCAGCTCGACAAGGTGACCCAGCAGAACACCTCGGCCTCCGAGCAGATGGCGGCCACCGCCGAAGAGCTGGAAAGCCAATCGAGCCAGCTGCAGCAGGTGATCGGCTACTTCCGTGTCGCGCTCGATGAAATGGCCGGGCGTGCGGGCAGCCATCACGTGGCGCAGCGCGGCCGCCGGTCGGACAGTTCGCCGGTCGAGGACGCGATCCGCAAGACCGCCGCGCCCGCCCGGCGGCGCCCGTCCCAGGCCTCGGGGGGCTTCATGCTCGACATGGGCGGCGATGACGACATTGACCAGCAGTTCATGCGCTCTGGCGCCGCCTGAGCCGCCCTATCCCACAGTTCCGGCCGCCTCGCCGAGGCGGCCGGTCTCCGACCGATCCCGGGAGATCAGAATGGCCGACCAGACCCAATATGTGACGCTCGGCGCCGCCGACAGTCTTTTCGCCGTGCCCGTCGAGCGGGTGCAGCAAATCCTTGAAACCCAGTCGATCGCGGCGATGCCCCATGCCCCGGCCGATTTCCTGGGCATGATCGACGTGCGCGGGCAAAGCGTGCCGGTGATGGACCTGCGCAAGCGCCTGGCGCTGCCCGCCGCCGAGGACAGCCACAGCACCCGGATCATGGTGCTGGACGCCCGCGTGGGCGAGGCGCCGCGCCGGATCGGGCTCAAGACCGACCGGGTGTTCGAGGTGACCGCGCTGGATGCCGACACGATGGAGGCGCCGCCCGATCTGGGCGCGTCCTGGCGCACCGAATTCGTGGCGGGCGTCGGCCGCCGCAACGGGGCCTTCGTGACCGTGCTCGATCTTGACCGGCTGTTCGCCGCGGCCGATCTGCCCGCGGCCTCCGGCGCCGCCGCCTGAGCCTCCCTCCCGGGTTTTCGACCGCGTCGCGGACGCCCCGGCCCTGCAACCCATCTTTCACGGAGCCCGCCATGACGGCCTCTTCGCTAGCCCTGAGACCGACCGGCGGTGCCGATGACGGCGACCGGATCGACGATAGCAGCTTTTCGCGCATTGCCACGCTGGTGAACCGCCAGACCGGGATCCGGCTGCCGCCGTCCAAGCGCCTCATGGTCGAGGCGCGGCTTCGGCGGCGGGTCCGGGCCTGCGGTCAGCCCAACCTTGCCGCCTATTGCCGGTTCCTGTTCCAGGAGGGCGGGCTTGACCGCGAGGCGCTGCACCTGATCGACGTGGTGACCACCAACAAGACCGACTTCTTCCGCGAGTCCGATCATTTCCGGTTTCTGGCGGGACCCGGGCTTGACGCGATGCTGGGGCGGGCCGGGGGCGGGCGCCGGACCCGGCTCAAACTCTGGAGCGCGGCCAGTTCGATCGGGGCCGAGGCCTACACCATCGCGATGGTGCTGGCCGAGGCGGCGGCGCGGGGTCCGGGCTTCGACTTCACGGTGCTGGGCACCGACATTTCGACCGCCGTTCTGGCCCATGCCAAGATGGCGATCTATCCCACCGCCTTCGCGGCCCCGGTGCCCGAGGGGCTGCGTCATCGCTATTTCATGGAGGCGCGCGACCCCGTGCGTCAGGAGGTGCGGGTCGTGCCCGAACTGCGCGCGCGGGTGTCCTTTGCGCGGCTCAACCTGATGGACACGCGCTATGCGGTCGACAGCGATTTCGACGCGATCTTCCTGCGCAATGTCCTGATCTATTTCGAACGCGACGTTCAGATCGCCGTGGTCGGGCGGCTGATCCGGCATATCCGGCCGGGCGGGTTCCTGTTTCTCGGTCATTCCGAAAGCGGGATCGCGGCCGAACTTCCGCTGCGCCAGCTCGCGCCCGCCACCTTCCAGGTCGAATGAGGATGCCATGACTTTCCAACCCAGCTTTTCCGGCAAGAAATGGCGCGTCCTGATCGTCGACGATTCCGCCTCGGTGCGGCGCGTGCTCAGCGACATCATTTCCAGCGATCCCTGCCTCGAGGTGATGGGGACCGCCGCCGACCCCTATGCCGCGGCCGAACGGATCGGCCGCGAACTGCCCGACGTGATCTTTCTGGACATCGAGATGCCGCGCATGGACGGGCTGACCTTCCTGCGCAAGATCATGGCCCAGCGTCCGCTGCCGGTGGTGATCTGTTCCAGCCTGACCGAAGCGGGCTCGGTCGCGCTGATGGAGGCGATGGAGGCGGGCGCGGTCGATGTGGTGACCAAGCCGCGCATGGGTTCGGTCGAGTTCCTGCAGCATTCGCGGATGATGATCTGCGACACCGCGCGGGCCGCCGCCCAGGCCCGGGTCCGGCCGGGACGCGCGCGGCGCATGCAGGTCGAGAAGAAGCTCAGCGCCGATGCCATGCTGCCGGCCCGGCCCGGGCGCGGCCCCTCGGTGGTCGCGGCCGAACGGATCGTCTGCATCGGCGCCTCGACCGGCGGCACCGAGGCGATCCGCGAGGTGCTGGAGGCGCTGCCCGCCGACTGTCCGCCCATCGTCATCGTCCAGCACATGCCCGAAGGATTTACCGCGGCCTTCGCCCGGCGGCTTGACGGGCTGTGCGCGATGACTGTGCGCGAGGCCCGCGACGGCGACCCGATCCTGCCCGGACAGGTGCTGATCGCGCCGGGCAACCGCCACATGATGATCGCGCGGGCGGGCGCCCATGCCCGCATCGTCATCGCGGACGGCCCGCCGGTTTGCCGGCACCGGCCCTCGGTCGACGTGATGTTCCGGTCTGCCGCGCAGCAGCTGGGCAGCGGCGCGGCGGGTATCCTGCTGACCGGCATGGGCGATGACGGCGCGCAGGGCTTGCTGGAAATGCGCGAGACAGGCGCCGCGACCGTCGCCCAGGACGAGGAAAGCTCTGTGGTCTTCGGCATGCCGAAAGAGGCCATCGAACGGGGTGCCGCCGCCCGGGTCCTGCCGCTGCCGCGCATCGCGCCCGCGATCCTGCAATTCTGGGCCGGGTCGGGGGGTGCGCGATGAGCGCGGCGGCCGCCTGGCTCCGGGTGGTTCCCCCCGACCCGCCCGGGTCCGCGGTGCTCGACGAGATCGTCTCGGGCCGGTTCGCGGCCCATATCGCCGGGCCGCGCCAGGCCATCGAGCAGGCCTTTCTGGCGATGGGCAGCGGTCTGATGGCCGGGGCGCATCTGCTGACCGACATCTCGGCCGCGCATCGCGACATGGCGCTGGAATTCGAGGGTCCCGCGTTCCTGCAGGGGGTCGAGCAGATCAGCCGCCTGCGCGACGAGGTCGGCCGGGTGCTGGAGGGCATCACCACCGGCGACGCGGAAATCGCCCGGCTGGCCGAGACCACCAAGCGGGTGCGCACGCCGCTGGAACAGATGGATTCGGCGATCCGGCTTCTGGGGCTTGTCGCGGTCAACGCCCGGATCGTGGCGGCGGGCATCGAGTCCGACCAGAACGACCTGACCGCCTTCACCAGCGAGATGGCCGGGATCGCGGCCGAGGCCAAGGCCGCCGTGCGCTCGATTTCGGAGGTGCATGAGCGGGTCTGCCGCACCGTGGCCGAGACCCGGCGCACCCAGACCGAATTCAGCCGCGGCCATTTTCGCACCATGGCCGCGATCCGCGACCGCCTGGACGAGGACCTGCGCAGCATCGAGGCCCAGCGCGCCCAGGCGGCGGAACATGCCGACAGGTCGGCGACGCTGGCGGCGGGCATCGGCGCCCAGGTCGGCGAGGCGGTCGCGGCGGTGCAGGCGGGCGACATGACGCGCCAGCGTCTGGAACATGTCGAGACCATCCTCGACCGGCTGGCCGATGCCGCCGATGCCGCCGATGCCGAGCGGCTGGCGGGGCTTCTGGGGCCGCTGGCGGCGGCCGAACTGGGCGCGACCCATGCGGATTTCGTGGCCGAGGTCGGGCATTTCGTCAATGCTCTCGAAGCGATGCGGGTCGATGCCGACGCGGTGCTGCGCGCCGGGACCGAACGCGCCGGGCGGACGCTCGCGGCCAGCGGCGAAGCGCTGGCGGCGCTGGTCCGGGACCTGCGCTCGATCCGCCCGCTGCTGGACGACGAGGCCCGCAACCGCGAGACCGCCCGCCAGCTGGGCGAGGGCGCGGCCGATGCGATGCATCTGATGATGTCGCGGATCGACGTCCTGGAACGCACCGAACACGACGTGCGGCTGCTGGGGCTGAACATGGCGATCCGCTGCAGCGGGCTGGGCGACCGGGCCAGCGGGCTGCGGGTCATCGCCAAGGAACTGAGCGGCGTCGCGGCCGACACCAGTGCCGCCGCCGCCCAGATCCGCGACATCCTCGACGGGGCGCAGAAGACCGTGGCCGACACCCGGCGGCGGACCGCCGAGGGTGGCGGGGTCGAGGGCGATCCGGCGGCCGCGGCGAGCGATCTCGAAACCGTGCTCGACCGGCTGCGGGCGCATGGCGCGACCCTGGCCGAGGCCTGCCCCCGGACCATCGCGATCCTCGACGAGACCGCCGAGCGCGCCCACCGGGTCAGCGCCAGCGGCGATGGCTGGCCTGCGCTGGTGGCGCGGCTGGAAACCCTTGGCGGGACGCCCGACCCGGACGAGGTCGCGGCTTTCGGGGATCTGCTGGCGGGGATCCGGCGGGTCTATACGATGCAGCAGGAACGCCGGATTCACGATGCCGTTCTGGGCTTGCCCACGCCCGGGGGCGAGGACGAGCCGCCCGCGGCCGACGGGGGCGACGCGGACGACATCGACGGGTTCCTGTTCTGACGCGGCCCCCGCGGGGGCCGTGGCACAGGTCTGCGATCAGGCGGCGCGGCGGCGCAGGGCGACACCCGGCAGCGCCAGCGCGGCCAGCAGCATCGGCAGGGTCGCGGGCAGCGGCACCGGGGCGGGCGCGGTCTGGGCCGACAGGGTCAGCCGCGCGGTCGCATAGATGTCGGCCGTGGCGCCGAACGGGTCCGGGATCGGCGCATCGAAATGCAGCTCGGCCAGCACGGTGCCGCCGAACAGATCGGCGGCGCTGCCGGTTGCGGTAAAGACGAAGCTCAGATCGTCGACCCCATCGAAGCTGTAGCTGTCGGCCTCGCCATAAAGCGCCTCGGCGCCGTCTTCGGTCAGCACGGTCAGGACGAAGGCCGGATCCCAGAGGCCCGAGACGCCGCCGAAGATCCCGGCATAGAGCGGGCTGAACGAACTACCGTCGAAGACCGGGGCATTGGCCTCGGCGGTGATGTCGCCGCCCATGAACAGGACGTCGGCGGCGGTGTCGGTCAGCGTGGCGCTGAAGCCGGGGGTGGCCAGCGCAAGGGCGGTGGCGGCGGCGAGGACGGGCATCGGCAGGGACAGGGACATGACCTTTAGGTCTCCTTGAAAGATCTGTGGGAAAGCGGCCGCCCGGCGTCCGGGCGGCCGGTGCAAAGGGTCAGGCGAAGCTGAGATCGTCGAAGCTCTCGACCCCGGCAATCACCAGCTGGTCGAGATCGGCGCCGATCCAGAGCGTGACGCCCGCGGCGGTTTCGCGGATCTGGTGGATCTCGGCGCCGCCGAGGTCGATCCGGTCGATCCCGGTCTGGTAGTCGGCGATCCGGTCGGTTTCGCGCTGGCCGTTGGCGGTTTCGTCGCCGAAGACGAAGGTGTCGGCGCCCGCGCCGCCCCAGATCTGGTCCAGACGGCCCGCGCCCGCGAACAGCGTCTCGTCGGCATCGGTTCCGACCAGGCGGTCATTGCCGGCCGTGCCGTGCAGCTCGACCGCGAAGTCGGACGACAGATCGACGATGGCGATGTCGTCGAAGCTGGCCCCGGCCGCGCCCCAGGACCAGACCCCGGCGCGGCCCGCGCCGATGTCGTGATCCTCGACCGGATAGGCGAAGAGGTCGGTGCCGTCGATGGTGGCCGAGATCTTGCCGTCGACGATCCGGGCCTCGAAGGTGAAGCTGTCGCCCGGCGTGTAGCTGGTGGCGCCCCGGGCGATCATCGACTCGTAGTTGTCGACCACCTTGACCAGGGTGAAGAGGTTCACCCGGGCGTCGAGCTCGATCTTGTAGTAGTTGTTTTCGTCGACATAGTTCAGCATGAAGCCGACCGCGCCTTCGGGCGCCGTCACCTCGGCCCGGATCGCGTAGTCGGTCAGGAGGCCGTCGCCGTCCCAGAGCGCGTAGCTGCCCTTGTGCAGCGCGAAGGTGCCGTCGCCCAGAGGCGACCAGCCGCGCTGCCAGACATCGGGATGGCTGGCGCCGTTCCAGGTCAGTTCACGGCTGTAGGCGCCCGATGTCTCGACCAGCGCGCCGTCGATCACCTGCCAGTCGGCCGTGCCGGTGGCGGCGGTGCCGTTGCCCGCGATTTCGGTCGCATCGACGATGGTCCAGCCGGTGGCGTCGCCATCCTCGAACCGGTCGGCCGCGATCAGCCGGTCGCCGCTGGCCAGATCGACCGTCACCGCGTCCGAGGCGGTGCCGTCGAGCGTCAGGGCGAAGCTGTTGCGCCCGGCCGTGGCGGTGGCCTCGACGGTCAGACCCTCAGCGTCAAGGTCGCGTCCGGTCCAGAGCGCCTCGGCCGCGCCCGCGGGCAGGATCGAGGCCGCGCCGTTCAGGGTGACCGTTTCCCGCCCGTCGCCGTCCCAGTCGATGACGATCCGGTTGGGGCCGGCATCGGCGGTCAGTTGCGGGGCGCGGACCACGACATCGTCGAAGATCGCCCCTTGCTGGCTCGAGCTGTAAAGCCCGACCGTCCCGGCGCCCAAGGGTGCGCTGTCGGTAACCGCGCCACCGAAAAGCGCCACCCCGTCCAGCGTGACCACGATCCGGCCGCCGACTCGCGTCACCGCGAGGTCCTGTTCGTCGTTGAAGGTGTAGCCGCCCGCCTCGGAGGCCAGCACCGTGGCCGTCCCGGCCTCGACCCGGATCAGCTGGCGGGCATTGGTCTGGTTGTCGAGGCTCAGCAGATAATAGCTGCCGTCCCCGTCGAAGCTGAAGACCACGCCCATGGTGTCGTCATCCATCGAGCGGATCGTGGTCTCGAAACTCAGGTCGGTCCAGGCGCCGCCCTCCCAGACGACGAGGTTGTCGGTGCCGTTCGACCGGTCGTAAAGCGCGGCCTCGGGCGCGCCCACCGTGTCGCCATCGGCCATGGCGCTGCCGATCACGGCGAAGCTGCCAAGCTGGCGGGCGTCGGACAGGTCCAGCATCTCGACCGTTGCGGTGCCGAAATCGGTGGCATCGAGCGCGCCGTCGAAGGACAGCTGCACGGCGCCTTCGGGCTGGTCGCCCGAGAGCGGGCCATCGGCATCGACGCCGCCCAGCGCGGCGATGGCCTCTGCGTCCAGGGCCTCGGGCGTGAAGGCGACGGAGGCGGCATAAAGATCGCTGGTTTCGCCGTTCTCGTCCGAAAAGAGCAGGAAGCCCTTTTCGCCGTCGATGGTCCAGCGCGACCCGTCCGCGACATTCGCATCGACCACCTGGGTGCCGACCAGGGCGCCGTTGATGTACTTGCTGAGAACCTGCGCGCCGTCCTCGACCTTGACGCTGAAGGCGACGCGGTTCCAGGCGTCATAGGCAAGGCTGCCGTCATATTGCCCCGAAATCCCGATGCCGCCATTGGCGATGAAAAGCTCACCATCGGTCGCGTTGGTGAGGTCGGTCTGGAACAGCGCGGTCCAGGCGCCCTGGCCGCTGCCGACATAGAGATCGAAGATCAGCGTGTATTCGGCGATCTGGCCGGTCGCGCCGGTCGTGACATGAAGCGCCTCGGTCTGGCCGAGCGCGGGCAGTTTCAGCACGCCCACCGCCTCGGCCGTGGCGCCCGCACCGCCGAGCCAGACCTTGGGCGAGGCCAGCGTGGTTTCAAAGTCGGTGCCGGTGTCCGAGCCGCCGTTGAAATCGTCCCATTCGTCGGGATCGGCCACCGCGATCACGCCCGAGCCCTTGGTGAAGTCGGCCCGGTCCTGACCGTCGGCCGAGGTCCAGAACTTCGAGGTGGTGAAGCTCCAGCCGCGCCATTCGTCGGTGCCGCGGGGCACGCTGTCGGGGGTGTCGACCGACCAGCCCTCGGGCGCGTCATGGGTCCAGCCCAGCACGTCCGAAGGGATGTTTTCGTTGGTGGCCGGTTGCAGGTCGTCCGCGAGGCTGTCGAAATCCTGCGCCATCAGCACCGTGCCCTCGGCATCGGTCAGGACGATGTTGTCGACCGCCCAGAACCAGTCGTTGCCCGCCTCGCTCATCTTCCAGAAGAATTCGACCGAGGCTGCAGTGTCGGGCACCTTGAGGTCGAGCGAGATCCGTTCGTTCTGGTTCGACCCGTCATCGGTGGTATTGGCGCTGTCGAAATGCAGGATCGCGGTCGGGGTGCCGCCATCGACCGATACCAGCACCTCGGCGGTCTGCGAGTCCTCTGGCCGCCAGTGGCTGTCGAAGGACAGTGTCAGGGTCTTCTGCCCGACGCCGTTGATCGACCCGATGCCGAAGCCCAGATCGGTGCCGATCTCGGCCAGATCGGGCTGGGCGACGGCGGGGTTGACCCAGCCCTGGGCGATGCCGTCGTCGAAGGTCTCGACCAGCCAGACATCGTCGGTCTCGACGATCACCCGCAGGTCGTCGCGGCTGACGACACCCGAGGCGGTCTCGACGGTCAGGGTCAGATCGTGGATGCCCGCGCCCAGCTCGGCCGAGGTCTCCTTGCCGGTGGCCACGACCTTTCCGTCCTCGTCGGTCCAGGTCCAGGACAGGATGTCGCCGTCCGGATCGGCCGAGGCCGCGGCCGACAGGGCGACGGTCGCGGTGCTGGCGCCCGCATCGGCGGTGATGTGCAGGTCGGCGCCCGCATCGGCCTCGGCCTGCGCCGCCCGTTCGCCGATATCCGCGTCGTGGAACTCTTCCTGGTGGCCGACATAGGCCCCGGTCAGACCGTCGCGGCTGGCCTCTTCGGTTTCGCGGTGGCCGGTGAAATACTCGTCGAGATCGGTGAAGTAGGTTTCGGTATAGATCGCGTCGTTGTCGGGGTCGACGGTGATCAGGCGGATCGCGCCGTTGCCGCCATTGCCGCCCTCGGTGGCCTCCAGCGCGACCCCGTTCTGATAGTTCATCAGGAACTGGTACACCTTGTTGCCGTAGTCGTTGTAGGACACCACGGTTTCGGCGCCGTCGCCGAAGATGTGCCCGCCGAAGGCGAAGACGACATTCGCGTGCGAGGACACCACGTCGCGCCAGATCTCTTCGCCATCCCACGCTCCTTCGGGATCGGCGCCAAGCCAGTAGTCATAGCCCGCGCCCTCGCCCTCGAGGTCCGAGCCCAGCGGGTCGTGGCGGCCGTTGAAGTTGTTGTAGCTGTGGGTGACGATGATCGCCTTGCGGTCGCCGTACTCGGTCAGGACCCGGTCGGCCCAGGCCAGAACGTCGTCGCGGGGGCCGAATTCCAGGTTGATGGTCACCCAGCCGGTGCCGTCGGTCGCGGTCCAGAGGTGGTAGTTGTTGTCATAGCGCTCGGGCTCGGCATCGTAGACGCCGCCGAAGGTCGGGTCCTCGGACATGTAGCCGACCGAGAAGGCGTCGTTGAAGTTCGAGGTGTCGCGCAGGTTGCCGGCGCTGTTGACGATGTCGTGGTTGCCCTGGACGATCGAGAAGTTCACCCCGGCCTCGCGCAGGATGTCATAGGCCGACAACGCGATGTCGAACTGGTTGGTGGCCGACCACTGGCTGACATCGCCCACATTGGTCAGGAAGTTGATGTTCTTGCCTTCGGCATTGTCGGCGACCCATTGGGTCATCTCGCTGAAGACATGCTCGATATAGGGGTTCGAGGTGTAGTCCTGGGTGTCGGGGAAGACCGCGATGGTATAGGCGTTCTCGCCCGCGACGCGGACCCGCACATGGTCCTCGAGGCTTTCGCCATTGGCGCCATGCGCGGTGATCACCAGGTCCGACAGGCCATAGGCGTCGAAGTCGAGCGTGAGGATGCCGTTCTCGATGCTGGCCCCGACCGCGTCGCCGTTGCTGTTGGTGACCGCGAAGTCATGGGCGCCGTCGCCGAAGACCTCGGTCAGATCGTAGTGCCGGGCCTCGTCGCTGAGGCTGACCAGCATGTCGCGGATGCCGCCCGAAACCTCTGGCTCGACGGGCGTTTCGTCCGAGATGTCGTTCAGGGTGACGCCGCCCCGGCCGAATTCGGCGGTGGGCTCGTGCCCGTCGAAGCCGATCTGAACCAGCGCCTCGCCCTCGGCGAAGGGACCGTCGGCATCGACGCCGCCCAGCGCGGCGATCTCGGCGGGGCTGAGTGCCGCGCCCGACAGCGCGAAATGGGCCAGATAGCCTGCGGCGGTCTCGCCGTCCTCGTCGGTCAGGATCAGGAAGCCGGTCGAGGCATCGACGGTGAAGCGTGCGGTATCGACGGTCTGGGTGCCGACCAGGGTGCCGTCGATGAACTTCGACAGGGTCGAGCTGCCGTCGCCGTTGTCCTTCACGCTCAGCGCGATCCGGGTCCAGCTTTCGGCCGGGACCGCGCCGGAATAGACGCCGGAAATCCCGATGCCGCCGCTGCCGTTGATGAAGAAATCGCCGTCGGAGGTGTTGCCCGCGTCCAGCTGCAAAAGCGACTGGAAGCCGCCGGTGGCGTCAGTGCGGATATCCCAGACCATGGTGAAATCGGTCAGGTCCGGGGTGCCCGCGGGCGGCGCGATATGCAGTCCCTCGCCAGCCTCGAAGGCCGAATAGTTCAGAACCGGACTGTCGCCGCCGGGGGCCTCGATGCCGAATTGCGCGGCATGGCCGATCCGGCTGTCGCCGAGGGCGACCGGCGTGCGATAGTCCGAGCCTTCCAGGATCACCTCGGCCTCGCCATAGCGGGTGGCGACGGTGCCGCCCGCAAAGGTGACCTCGACCGCGTCGGCGCCGGGCGCGACCGGGAAGAAGCCGCCCGCAGCGGGGGCGGGGGCCGCGGCCAGCGCCGCTGCCACGGTTTCCGCATCCGGCGGGTTGGCCATGAAGAAGATCGACGAGACGAAGCCCGCCGAGGTCTCGCCGTCATTGTCGGTGAACAGCCGGAGCCCGATTTCGGGGTCGATGGTCCAGCGGTCGGTGACACCCAGGGTCTGGGTGCCGACCAGCGCGCCGTCGACGAATTTGCGCAGCACAGTGTCGCCGTCTTCCAGCGAGACGGTCATCGCGACGCGGACCCAGGTATCGAACGGCACCTGACCCTCGTAGACGCCGGAAATGCCCAGCGCGGCGCCATCCGCCCCGCGTTTCAGGAACAGCTCGGCATCGCCGTCGCCGGTCTGCACCAGCCCGGTATAGGACCCGGCGGTCGACGGGATGTAGAGATCCATCGCCAGCGCCCATTCGGCGACCTGTGCGTCGGCCTTGGGCCGGAGCGTCACGGATTGCGCATCGGTCAGCGCGTCGAAGGCCAGAACGTCCGCCTCCGTTCCGCCGATCGCCGGAAGGCCGAAATCGGTCGTGCTGCCAAGCGCGTGATGCGCGAGATCGAGTGCCATGCTGTTCCCCCAGACCATGTCATCGCGCGCCGGAACGGCGGCGCGGTCGGGGAAGCCTTGCGGCAGGCTTACATATAGATCAAATTGATTGTATCTTCCGGACGGTTAGGTTTTTTCAATGAATTATCCGCAGATCCGTGCCTTCCATCTTGTCGCCAAGGAAGGCAGCGTACGGCGCGCGGCCGAGCTTCTGGGCGTGTCTCAGCCGACGATTTCCCAGCATCTCAAGGGGCTTGAAACCCGGCACGGGGTCCGGCTGTTCGAAAAGCGCGGCCGCGGGCTGGTGCCGACCGAGGCGGGCGAGCGTCTCTTTTCCGTGACACTGAGGTTAACGGAACTTGTCAACGAGATCGACGATCTGCTGGAGCAACGGCCGCGGGCGGCGACCGGACGGCTGCGGGTCCATGCGGATTCGCCCGGTATCGCGGTGCGGCTGGTCTCGCGGCTGAGGGCCAGCCATCCGCGGATCGAGGTCACGATCCAGCGCCGCAGCACCGAGGCCATCGCGGCGGCCCTGCTGGAAATGCGGGCCGATGTCGGCATCGCGGTCGAGCCGATGGTCGATCCGGCGCTCTTGATCCTGCCCTATCGCTATGAGGAATTGCGGGTCTGCCTGCCCGCGACCAGCCCGCTGGCACAGCGCCGCGATTTCGCGCTCGATGCCATTTCGGGCCAGACCCTGATCCAGCGCGAGTCGGGGTCGCGGACCCGGGCGCTGGTCGAACGGACCATTGCCATTGCCGGAAAGACGCCGGCCTCGGTGCTGGAGATCGAGGGCTCGGACGTCGTGCGCGAAGCCGTGGCCTGCGGCCTGGGGATGACGTTCTTCGCCGAATCCGACTGCCTGCCCGATCCGAGGGTCGTCTATCTGCGGCTGGCGCCGCCGCAGCGCCAGATCGGGTTTTCCGAACATATCATGCTGCGCCGCGACCGCCGCCGGGTCGTCGAGATCGCGGCCTTCTTGTCAGCCGCCGCGCTGGGCGAAGGCGAGCCCGCGCCGGGTGTCCCCGGGGCGCGGCGCTGAGCTCGGCCGGGCCCGGCCTGCCCGCAGGCACGCAAACGGCCGACCCGAAGGCCGGCCGCGAAAGGGGCGGTATGGCAGCCTGACGATCAGGCTTCGATATTGTCGACCACCGCGCGGGCGAAGGTCGCCACCAGCGCCGTGTAGACCTCATGGCTGGTCGGCGTGATAACCGTCACGTCCGAGCCTTCGGGCAAGAGCGGCATGACCTGGTTCAGCTTCACGGTCAGGTCGAAGGTCTGGAAGTTGGAATTGTCTTCCATGTCGATGACGTTCACCGTGCCCGACATCTGGTTGTCGGCGGCCCCGATCTGTTCCTGGAAGAAGTTGGCCAGTTCGACCTCGTTCATGTCGATCTTGATGTCCATGCCGGTCTCGCCGAGCCGTCCGACAAGCTGGGCGGCGATGGCCGCCTCGAGGTCTTGGTCGAGCGACTTCCAGTAGGCCGCGGCCTGCGGGTTGTTCAGGTCGGTCAGCGAGGTCTCGACGTCGATCGACTTGATGGTCTCGACGTCGTCGGCCAGGGCGGGGGCGGCGACGGTGGCGCCCAGAAGCGCGGCCATAATCGAAGTGCGAATCATGTCTCTTCTCCGTTCGTCAGGGTGGAACGGCGCCGGGGGGCGGCGTCCGTTTCCATTGTCGAGAGAACGTGCCAGGGGCCGTCGGGTTCCCGGCGGGGGCGCGGGCGGGCCGAGGGTGGTCGGATTTCCGCGCATCGGCGGGGCGGGGGCCGGAACGGTGCCCCGGCCGATCCGACCGCCGCGGTCCTTGGCTAAAACTGCCCCCGAATGCCGAAAAGCTCTCCCCGGTTTGGCCCCACTGCTGCCGCATTCTGGCGAAATCCTGTCGGACGCGGGACTTTCAGGACCTTGTCCATGGATTAGGGGATCAGGACGAATGCAAGATCGCTGCAGGGGGATCCTCAGATCCGCCGGGACCCGGCTGTGCGGGTTCGGCGGCGACGAGCGCGGGGCGCTGGTCGTCTTCTTCCTGTTCGTCTTCGTGGGCATGCTGATCGCCGGGGGCATGGCGGTCGATTTCCTGCGCGCCGACGAGGAACGCACCCGGCTTCAGGCCACGCTGGACCGCGCGGTACTGGCTGCGGCCAATCTCGACAGCCGTCAGGACCCCGAGGCGCTGGTGCACGACTACTTCCGCCGCGAGGGGCTCGAGGATCATATCCGCGACGTCCAGGTGCATTCGGATCTGAACGGCCGGGTCGTCGGCGCCACGGCGAGCTTCGACATTCACACCCTTTTCCTGCAGTTCACCGGGATCGACACGCTCAGCAGCGGTGCCTCGGGCGTCGCGCGGGAACACATCCCCAACAGCGAGATCTCGCTGGTGCTCGATATTTCGGGGTCGATGCGCTGGGATTCGCGCATGGCGAAGATGCGCCCGGCGGCCAAGGACTTCATCCATTCGGTGCTGAACCCCGAGGACCCGACCCGGGTTTCGATCAATCTCATTCCCTATGCCGGGCAGACCAATCCTGGCCCGGTGCTGTTCGAGTATCTGGGCGGGCAGTGGCGCAACGGGGTGGGCAACTTTTTCGAGGAATGGCCCCAGGACATCTCGCACATGACCACCGATTTCGACACCGACGGCGACGGGGTGCCCGACACGGTGGTCAAGGTCGACGAGTTTCCCGATTCCGGCCAGCCCAATCATGTCAGCAACGATCCCGACGATTTCTTTCCCGAGATGGTGAAGTTCATCCGCAGCTCGGTCCCGGCGGTGGCGTCGGCGACGGTGATCGGGGCGCGGGTCAAGGGCGGCATCCAGACGACGCAGTATTACGCGGTCGAGGGCAACGCGAATGGCGAGGCGCCCGACACAGACCCGCTGGCCGCGTCGGGCGGCGGCAAGGCGAATTCCGAGCCCAAGGCCGACTACACGCTGATGTGGAACGATTTCGACCATGAGGCGATCCTGCGCCCCGCCAGTTGCCTTGAACTCGGCAGCGGCGAGTTTACCCAGAGCGGGCTGCCCTCGAACGGCCCTTACGAACAGACGCCCCTGTTCATGTACTGGACCATCGACCGGTCGGTGATGGACTGGGGCTGGTGCCCCGAGGACGATACCGCGATCCAGTATGCCCAGAACGACGAGGCCGTGCTTGACGCTTTTGTCGACGCGATCCGGATGCATGACGGCACCGGGACCCATTATGCCATGAAATATGCCCTGGGGCTGCTCGACCCCAGCGCGAACGCGGCCTTCCGGCATCTGCAGACCGAGGGTCTGGTGCCCGCCGACTTTGCCGACCGGCCGGCCGCCTGGGACGATGCCGAGACCGCGAAATACATCGTGCTGATGACCGATGGGGCGATCACCGAGCAGTATCGCCCGACGAACCCCGACGCGGCGGTCAATGCCACGGTCGAGCTTGAAAAACAGTCCGGTTCCAAGCGGCGCAAGACCACGACCGACGTCCAGAACGTGGCAAGCTTCTACGAGACCTGCACTCTGGCCAAGAAAAACGGCGTCGTGATCTTCACCATCGCCTACATGGCCTCCAGCGCCGCCAAGCAGCAGATGCAGACCTGCGCCTCGACGCCGCTGTATTTCTTCGACACCACCCCCGACAATATCGGCGAGGCGTTCTCGGCCATTGCGGGCAAGATCAACAAGCTGCGGCTGATCCAGTGAGGAAGGGGGCGATCATCCGCGCGCTCGGCCGTTTCGCCCGCCAACGGACGGGAAGCGTCACCGTCGAGATGGTGATCCTGTTTCCGATCCTGTTCATGGTGTTCCTGATGGCTTTCGAGCTGGGCATCCTGAACGTCCGGCAGATGGCGCTGGCGCGGGCTACCGATATCGTGGTGCGCGATGTGCGCCTCGGCACCGAAGGCACGCCCGATTTCGCGGCCTTCCGCAGCCGGATCTGCGAGGTGGCGACCATCATCCGCGATTGCGAGAACGTGATCCGGATCGAGATGCAGTCGCTGCCGCCAGAGCGCTGGGCGACGATGACCGCGCCGCCCAAATGCATCGACCATGCCGAGACCATCGACGCCTCGCTCGACTTTAACCACGGGGTCGAGAACGAGCTGATGTTCATCCGGGTCTGCGCGCTGTTCGAGCCGATCTTTCCCGGCACCGGGCTGGGGCGAAAGCTGCCCAAGAATGCCGAAGGCGAATATGCGCTGATCGTCACCAGCGCCTTTGTCAACGAGCCCTCGATATGACCGGGCGGGCCGCCCGGCGCGCGGGCCGCTTCGCGCGCGCCGAGGCGGGCAGCATGACGGTCGAGTTCGTGCTGATCCTGCCGCTGCTTTTATGGGCGCTGGTCGCGCTGCATGTCTTCGTGGGCGCGTTTCAGTTGCGCAACACGGCGACCAAGGCGACCTATACGCTGGCCGACATGCTGTCGCGCCAGACCCAGCCTGTCGATCAGGCGTTTCTGGACGGGGCCGACAGCGTTCTGCAATTCCTGGCCGGGCCTTCGGCGCGGCTCAGGGTGACGGTGGTCCGCTGCACCGCCGATTGCGCCGATGATGCCACCCGCAGGCTTGCCATCGACTGGCCGGGCGCCACCGCGGGAATGCAGGCGATGACCGCGGCCGAGCTGGCGAGCGACGCCTATCGGGCGCGGATCCCGGCGATGGAGCTGGGCGACCGGATGATCCTTGTCGAGACCGAGGTCGATTACACCCCGATTGCCGATTACGGGCTGCCGTCGATGACCTTCGAGACGCTGATGGCGACGCCGCCCCGGTTCGCGCCGCAGCTCTGCTGGCAAAGCTGCGGCTGACCGGTCCGCGGCGCGAAGACGTCAGGGCGTCTTCGGCCGCGTCCCGGCTGTCGCGGAGGCGTGTCCGGGGCTCCGGTCGAACGCCGCCTGCCGCGGACCCGTCCCGGCCCCGGGGCCGGAGACCGGATCAGAAGGTTCTGGCCAGGGTCAGCTTGAAGGTCCGCCCCGGCGCGGGCCGGGTCGCCAGATGCGGAGTGTAGTCGAGATCGAAGGCGTTCTCGATCCCGGCGCGGATTTCCGTTCCCTTGAACAGGCCCTCCTGCGGCCGCCAGGTGGCGCGCAGGTTGTGGACGGTGCTGGAATCGGACGGCTTGTCCGACCGGTTCATTTCGGCGGCATGCGCCACCTCCCAGCTCAGGTCCAGCGTCTCGCCCCATCTTTTGCCCAGCGTCACGCGCAGATCGTCGGCCGGGGTGCCTTCCCAGTCATCCCTGATCCCGGGCGTGGTGTTTTCGCCCCGCGCGATATTCGCGTTGAAATCGACATAATGGCCCGAGGGCAGGCTGTAGGCGGCCTCGAGCTCCAGCCCCTTCATCCGCGCATCGGTGATCGGCACCATGGCGTCGGTGGTATAGGACGTGATGTCCCAGACCGTGGTGTGATAGGCGGTCGCCTTCAGCGCCAGATCGTCGCCCTCGGCAAAGACCGTGCCGCGGTCGTAGGACACGCCCAGTTCGTAGGTCCGGGCCTTTTCGCTGCGGGTCATGTAGGCGGGCGTGCCCAGATCGTCGATGATGGGCAGGTTCTCGGTATAGGCGGCGCTGCCGAAGACCGCCCATCCGTTGCCGAAGGCATAGCGTGCGGAGAGGCCCCCCATCAGCGCGTCATTGTCGTAATCGGCATAGCTGTCGCCGCCGATATCCTGGGTCTCGTAGCGCAGCGCCGGGGTCAGCGTCAGCCCGCCGAAGGACATGTCGTCGACCGCGAACAGCGCCCAGCGCTTGTCGGTGCCGCCCGGGGCGGAATTGGCATCGAGCCGTTCCTTGCGGACATATTCGACGCCCGTACGCAGGTCATGGCCGAGCTGGCCAGTCGCAAACAGCGCCTGGTTCTTGACCGTCAGTTTGGTCGTCTCGTAGCGGTGATCGGCATTGGTGGTGGGGAAACCGCCAGGCGGGAAGGGGAAGCCGCAAGCGCCACCTTCGCAGCTCGAACTGCCCGGCACGTAGTCCTGATCGATCTTCTGCTCGGCATAGCTGAGGGTGGCGGTCAGGTTGATCAGATCGTTGCCCGCCGGATTGAAGGCGTATTCCAGAATGGCGGTCTTCGACCGGGTCTTGCGGTCGACATTGCCGAACATGTCGGTGGTCGTTCCGAAGGTGTCGTAGGGCACGTCCTTCTCGTCCGAACTGGTGTCGGAATAGCTGAGCTTGACGGAATGCTCGCGCGCCTCGCCGAAGGTGTACTTGCCCTTCAGCATCCATGAGGGCAGGTCGAACCCTTCATCGCCGATGCCGTTTCCGTCGCCGTCCGTCTGTACGCCCTGGCTGCGATAGGTGTAGTTGCCGAGGAATTCGAGGTTCTCGTCGGGCTGCCAGGCCAGGATCGTCGACGACGCCCAGGCATCGCCATTGGTGCCGTATTGCAGGGTCTGACGCAGCTTGAAGCCGGGCTCGCCGCCGGTGAAGTCCGAGGCGTCCTTGGTGTCCAGCCGGATCAGCCCGCCGATGATGCCCGACCCGTATTCGAAGGTGCCAGCGGTGCCGCGGATCACAGTGACTTCCTTGTAAAGCGCGGGGTCGGTGAAGAGCTGGGTGCCGATCCGGTACAGCTCTTCCGACCCGACCGAGGCCCCGTCGACCTGGATCGCGACCTTCTGGTCCGATCCATAGCTCGAGGTGGCGCCGAAGCCGCGGATGTTGATGCCCGACCCCTGGGGCGTGGTGCCGTTGATCAGCGACACGCCGGGAACCGAATCCACCAGTTCGGCGATGGTCGTGGCCTGCCGGTCCTCGATTTCCTCCTCGTCGACCACCGTTTCCGAGATCGCGGTATCGGTGCGCACCTCGCGCTTGCTCTGGCCCAGCGTCACCGGGTCCAGGCTGAAGCTGTCCTGGGCCGCGGCAGGCCAGGCCAGGGCCATCGCTGTACCGCAGGCCAGAAGGCCTGCCGTCATATGTCGTGCCGTCATGTTCCATCCCCTTGTCAGATCATGAAAGATTCCATGGCTGGCAAAGCGGCTGGCGCATGTCGCTTGGACATCCGCCGGCGGGGTTCCGCACGACGGTCTTGCATCGGGTATGAAATCTGATAGTTTCTGTCAACATTGAGGGCCACGGGAATGGCCCATGATATCCAGCAAGCTGCGCGCGCGCCCCGGGGCGGCGCCGTCAGGCCAGCCGCATCCATCAGGAACTTCGAAGGGAGCCTCCCATGGGAGACGGCAAGGCCGTGTCGCCGGACCGGATAAGGTCGATCCGGCAAGAGAAATCCACCGCCCGTGCCCGCGATCTGGCCGACAGCCTGGGCGTGGCCGAGGCCGAGCTGCTGGCAGCCGAAACCGGGCGGGGCGTGACCCGGATCGCGGCCCATCCCGACGCGCTGATGCCGGCGATGCCGGGGCTTGGCGAGGTGATGGCCCTGACCCGCAACGAAAGTGCAGTGATCGAGAAGGTCGGGACCTATGGCCCCTACACGCCCGGCGATCATGCCGCGATGGTGCTGAGCCCCGCGATCGACCTCAGGATCTTCCCCCGGCACTGGGTCCATGGCTTCGCGGTCGAGGAAACCCGGGGCGGCAAGGTGCGCCGCTCGATCCAGATCTTCGACGGGGCCGGGGACGCGGTCCACAAGATCCATCTGCGCGACGGCTCGTCGGCCGAGGCCTGGCAGTCGCTTGTCGATACCGTCCGGCTGGACGATCAGTCCGACCGGCTGACGCTTGACCCGCGCGCGCCCTCCGAGCCCGCCAAGGTGGATCGTGGCGCGGTCGAGACCCTGCGCGGACAGTGGGACCGGCTGACCGACACCCACCAGTTCCTGCAGATGGTGCGCAAGCTCAAGATGAACCGGCTTGGGGCCTACCGGATCGCGGGCGCGCCCTATGTCCGGCCGCTGGCGCCCGATTGCCTGCACGGGCTTCTGAACGCGGTGGCCGACGAGGCGCTGCCCTTCATGATGTTCGTCGGCAATCGCGGCTGCATCGAGATC
Organism: Rhodovulum sp. BSW8; assembly: GCF_003314725.1. NCBI lineage: Bacteria > Pseudomonadati > Pseudomonadota > Alphaproteobacteria > Rhodobacterales > Paracoccaceae > Rhodovulum > Rhodovulum sp. BSW8. The sequence continues at coordinate 6,640 of NZ_QNVX01000031.1, read as the reverse complement.
CATTCCGGACCCATCGAGACCGTCAAGCCGACCGGCCCCTGGCTGAACATTCTCGATCCCGGCTTCAACCTGCATCTGCGCGCCGATCATGTGGCCGAGGTCTGGGCGGTGACGAAGCCGACCCGGCGCGGTCCGGCCCTGTCCGTCGAGGCCTTCGATGCCCAGGGCATGCTGATCCTGCAGGCCTTCGGCATGCGCGTGGGCGAGGTCGATCACACCGGCCCCTGGGGCGAGATCGTCGCGGCCCTGCCGGGGCTCGAGGTGGCGGCATGATCCGCCCGCTTGTCGCACTGACCCTTGCGGCGCTGGCCGCGCTGCCCGCGCAGGCGGCCGACCGGGTGGTGTCGCTGGGCGGCGCGGTCACCGAGATCGTCGCGGCGCTGGGCGAGGCCGACCGGCTGGTCGCGCGCGACACGACCTCGAGCTGGCCCGAGGCCGTGACGGCGCTGCCCGATGTGGGCTATGTCCGGCGTCTGTCGGCCGAGGGCGTTTTGTCGGTCGCGCCCGACCTGATCCTCGCCGAAGAGGGCGCCGGGCCGCCCGAGGCGGTCGATCTGCTGAAATCCGCCGCGATCCCCTTCGTCGTCGTGCCCGACGGCTATGACCGCGACGCGGTGGCCGCCAAGATCGAGGCCGTGGCCGGGGCTCTGGACGTGCCCGAGAAGGGCGCGGCGCTTGCCGCCGAAGTTGGCCGGGCGCTCGACGCGGCGGCGGCCGAGGCGGCCGAGGGGCCCGCCCGGCGGGTGCTGTTCGTGCTGTCGGTGCAGGGCGGGCGGCTTCTGGCCAGCGGGCGCGGCACCGCCGCCGATGGGATCATCCGGCTCGCGGGCGGGGTGAACGCGGTCGACGCGTTCGAAGGCTACAAGCCGTTGACCGACGAGGCCGTCGCCCAGGCCGCCCCCGAGGTGATCCTGATGATGGCGCGCGAGGGCGCCGAGGATCTGGCCGCCGAGGTGCTGGCGCTGCCCGCCGTCCGGACGACGCCCGCCGCCGCCAGCGGTGCGCTGGTCTCGATGGACGGGCTTTATTTGCTGGGCTTCGGGCCGCGCACGGCCCAGGCGGTGCGCGATCTTTCCGACGCGCTCGACCGCGCCGGGAGCTGAGCCGATGGTCGCGCTTCTGCACGAGGTCTCCGGCCCCGCCCCGCACTGGGACCGCACGCCGCGTGCCTGGCGGCTGACGGTGCTGCTGGTGCTGGCGCTGGCGGTCATGTCGGCGGCAAGCCTGGCCGTGGGTGCCGCGGGCACCTCGCCCTGGGCGGTGCTGGCCGACATCATGGCGGGGCGCGAGGTCGCGCTGGCCGACCGGGTCGTGCTGTTCGAGATCCGCCTGCCCCGGCTGGCCATGGGCGCGCTGGTCGGCGCGGCGCTGGCCGTGTCGGGTGCGGTGATGCAGGGGCTCTTTCGCAACCCGCTGGCCGATCCGGGGCTGGTCGGCGTCAGCGCGGGGGCGGGCCTTGGCGCCATTTCGGCCATCGTTCTGGGTGGCCTGTTGCCCGCCGGAGTCGCGGGCGCGCTGGGCTACCATCTGGTGCCGGTGGCGGCTTTCGCGGGCGGCTGGGCCACGACGCTGGTGCTGTACGGCATCGCCACGCGGCGCGGGCAGACCTCGGTTGCGACCATGCTTTTGGGCGGCATCGCGCTGGGCGCGCTGGCGGGGGCGCTGTCCGGCATTCTCGTCTACATGGCCGACGATGCGCAGCTGCGCGATCTGACCTTCTGGGGGCTCGGCTCGCTGGCGGGCGCCACCTGGACCAAGCTTGCCGCCGCCGCGCCGCTGATGATCCTCGCGCTCGTTGCCGCGCCGATGCTGGGGCGGGGGCTGAACGGGCTGTCGCTGGGCGAGGCGGCCGCCGCCCATGTCGGCATCCCGGTGCAGCGGCTCAAGACCGTGGCGATCCTCACCGTGGCCGGCGCGACCGGCGCCGCGGTCGCGGTCAGCGGCGGCATCGGCTTCGTCGGCATCGTCGTGCCGCATCTTCTGCGCCTCGCGACCGGACCCGATCACCGGCCACTGCTGGTCAATGCCGCCCTTCTGGGCGCGGCGCTGCTGATCGGCGCGGACATGATCGCGCGCAGCCTGATCGCGCCGGCCGAGCTGCCCATCGGCATCGTCACCGCCATTCTCGGCGGGCCGGTCTTCCTCTGGATCCTGCTGCGCCGCCGCGGCCTGCTGGGGTTCTAGACAATGCTGGAGGCCACCGACATCACCGTCCGTCTGGGCCGCCGCGAGATCCTGACAGGGGTCGATTTCCGCGCGCAGCCCGGACAGATCACCGCCATTGTCGGCCCGAACGGTTCGGGCAAGACGACCCTCCTGCGAGCACTCACCGGTGAACTCTCCCATGACGGGCGGATCCGGCTGAACCACCACGATCCCGCCTCCCTTCGACCCTGGGTGCTCGCAGGCCTTCGGGGGGTGTTGCCGCAGGCCACGCCCATGGCCTTTCCCTTCACCGCCGCCGAGGTGGTCCGGCTGGGCCTGATGGGCGGCATCGAGGCAGCCGAGCCCGATCTGGTGCCGAAGGCGCTGGGGCGGGTCGGACTGGCGGGCTTCGAGCCGCGCCCCTATCAGGAGCTTTCGGGCGGAGAACAGCAGCGGGTGCAACTGGCCCGGGTTCTGGCCCAGGTCTGGCATCCGACCGCCCATGGCCAGCCGCGCTGGCTGTTTCTCGACGAACCGGTCTCGGCGCTCGATATCGGCCACCAGTTGCAGGTGATGCGGATCGTGCGCGATTTCGCCGATGCGGGCGGCGGCATCGTCGCCGTCATGCACGACCTGAACCTCACCGCGATGTTTGCCGACAGTGTGGCCTTGATGGCGGGCGGGCGGCTGATGGAGCAGGGGCCGCCCGCCACGGTGCTGCGCGACGACCTGCTCAGCCGCGCCTATCTGTGCCCGCTGCGCGTGAACGCGCTGCCCGTCAACGGCCCCTATCTTCTGCCCCAGGCCAGCGGCCCGATCGCCGCCGAATGACGCCCAATCACGGAGACACGTCCATGGACCTGACCGAAAAGACCGCCGCCATCGCGGAGTTTCTCGACAAGGGCGGCCCGGCGATCTGGGCCATCGCCGCACTGTCGGTCATGACGGTGGCGCTGATCCTGTGGAAGCTCTGGCGCCTCGCGCTGGCCGGGGCCTGGTCGCGGGCGGCGGCGAATGGCGCGGTCGCAAGCTGGCTCGAGGGCGATGTCTGGCGCGCCCGCAGCGCGCTTGAGGGGCGGCGGGGGCTGCGCGCGGTCGCGGTCCGGGCGGCGATCGAGGCGCGGCTCGACCCCGAGCTTGACGCCGCCACCGCCCGCGAAGAAGTCGCCCGCGTCGCCACGCGCGAGCTGACCCGCGCGCGGTCCGGGCTGCGCGCGCTTGACCTGATCGCCACCATCGCGCCGCTGATCGGTCTGCTGGGCACGGTTCTGGGCATGATCGCGGCCTTCAAGACCCTGCAGGAAACCGGCGCGCGCGCCGATCCCTCGGCGCTGGCGGGCGGCATCTGGGAGGCGCTTCTGACCACCGCGGCGGGCATGGCCGTGGCGATCCCGGCCTCGGTTGCCCTGTCCTGGTTCGAAAGCGTCACCGAAGCCGCGCGGGTCGATATCGAGGATGCGGCGACCCGGGTGCTGACCCGGGGTGGGCCGGGCCGCGCGGCGCTCCGGGCGGCGGCGGAATGAGCCTCGGTCTGGCCCCTCCGGCGGCCCGGCGACGGCCGAGCCTCACGCCGATGATCGACGTGGTGTTCCTGTTGCTGGTCTTCTTCATGCTGGCCGCCCGGATGGGGGCCGAGGTGGCGCTTCCGGTCGCTGGGGGCGCGGGCGGCACCGCCGAGTGGTCCGGTCCGCCCCGGCTGGTCGATATCCGCCCCGAGGCGCTGACGCTCAATGGGGTCGAGACCCCGCTTGAGGGTCTGGCCGAGGCGCTGACGCCACTGGTCGAGGACCCGGCGGCCGACCCGGTCGTGCTGCGCCCGCGCGATGGTGCCGATCTGCAGCGCGTGATCGAGGTGATCGAGACGCTGTCGGCGGCGGGCTATACACAACCGATCCTGGTGGAGTAGCCCCATGCGCCTGACCCTGGCCGCCCCGCGCCCGGCGCGGGAAAGCGTGGTTCCGATGATCAACGTGGTGTTTCTGCTGCTGATCTTCTTCCTGATCGGCGCGCGGCTGGCGCCGCCCGACCCGATCGAGGTGCATCCGCCCGAGGCCGCATCGGACCGTCCGCCCGAGGGGATCGAGGCCTTGCTGATCGCCGCCGATGGCACGCTGGCCTATCGCGACGCGCGGGACGAGGACGTTTATCCGGCGTTGGCCGATGCCCCGCGCGAGGGGCCGCTGACGGTGCGCGCGGACCGCGCCGTTGACGGCGCGGCGGTCGCGCGGGTGCTGGCGCGGCTTGCGGCCGAGGGCGTGACCCCGGTCGAACTGGTGGCGGCCGCGCGCTGATCATGCGGGGCCTTCTCGAACTTCTGGCCTTCGGCGGCACGGCGCTGGTCTTGCACCTGGCGCTCTGGCCGCAAGACGAAACCGCGGGCGTCGAGTCCTCGGGCGGCGGCGGCGCCGATCTGGCGACGGTCGCCGCCTCCTCGGCCGCTATCGCCCGACAGGTGGCCGAGTGGGAGCGCCCGCCCGAGCCGGTCGCGCCCGCCGAGATCGCCCCCCCGCCGGTCGTCGAGCCGCCGCCCGAGGCCTTGCCCGAACTGGCCGCCCCCGAGGCCCCAATCCCCGAGGCCCCAATCCCCGTGCCCGACAGTCCCGCCTTGCCCCGCCTTGCCGCTCCGACGCCGCCCGATGTCGAGCTTGCCGCGCCCGAGCCGCCGCCGCGCCCTCCCAAGCCAGAGGTCAAGCCAGACCCCGCGCCCGAGGTCCCCGAGGTCCGGCAGGCCGAAGCCGACACGCCGCGCCCGGTCGAGCGGCCGGATCGCAAGCCCGCCCCGACACCCGCGCCGCAGCAGACGGCGCGCACCGAGGCCTCGCAAAGCTCGGTGGCGCAGCAGGCCCAGCGCGCGGTCGGGGCAGGGGGCACGGCGCGCGGGCAGGCCGGTCAGGCCAGTGCCGCGACCCGCGATCCGGGCCGGATCGCCTCGATGATGGCCCAATGGGGCGCCTCGATCCGGGCGCGCATCCAGCGCCGGGTGCCCGAAGGCGCGGGCCGAGGCGCGGCCCTGGTCGAACTGACGGTGTCGGCCCAGGGCACGCTGGTCGCGGTGCGGGTGGTCCGCTCGTCGGGCGACGCACGGCTCGACGGGCTGGCGCTGGCCGCGGTGCGCCAGGCGGGCCGCTTTCCGGCCGCGCCCGCGGCGCTGGGCCCCGGGGCGCGCAGCTTCAGCCTCGAGGTCCGCTCGCGCTGACGCGGGCCGGGGCTCAGCCCCAGGGGCCGCGCGGGGCGCGGCGGATCGTCGGGCGGGGACGGGGCGCGGGCGCAGGCATGGCCGAGCCCGCCATCTGCCGCAGCGCCGCGACCCGGTTCGCGGTGCTGGGATGGGTCGAGAACAGCTTGTCGCGGCCTTCGCCATGCAACGGGTTGATGATGAACATATGCGCGGTGGCCGGGTTGCGCTCGGCCGCGACATTGTCGATGCGCTGGGCCAGCGCCTCGATCCTGGTCAGGGCCGAGGCCAGCCACAGCGGCTGACCGCAGATCTCGGCGCCGATCCGGTCGGCCTCGTATTCCCGGCTGCGGCTGATCGCCATCTGGATCAGACCCGCAGCCATCGGCGCCAGCAGCGCCATGGCAATCGTCGCGACGATGCCGCCGCCGCCCTCGCGCCGCCCGCCGAAGAAGAAGGCGAAATTCGCCAGCATCGAGATCGCGCCCGCGAAGGTCGCGGTCACCGTCATGATCAGCGTGTCGCGGTTCTGGATATGCGCCAGCTCATGCGCCATCACGCCCGCGATTTCCTCGGGCGAAAGCCGGGCCAGCAGCCCGGTGGTCGCGGCCACGGCCGCGTTGTCGGGGCTGCGCCCTGTCGCGAAGGCATTGGGCTGGTCGCTGTCGATCAGGTAGACGCGCGGCACCGGCATCCCGGCGTCGCGTGCGAGCCCGGTCACGATCCGCTGCAATTCGGCGCCGTCCGGGCCGGTCGCGGGCCGGGCGTTGTTCATCCTCAACACCATGGAATCCGAGTTCCACCAGGTCATGAGGTTCATCGCGGCCGCCACCACGAGGGCGATCACGGCCCCCGAACTGCCCGCGATCATCGCCCCCACGCCCATGAAGACCGCCGTGAGGGCGGCCATCAGAAGTGCTGTCCGGAAGTATCCCATCATCGTCACGCCATGCTTCGGGAAAACCTGTCCGCGATATAGGCATGGCCGGGTGCGCCGCAAGCGGCAGGCCGGGCGCTGTCGGGGCAGTGGGGTGTCAACAAATTGACAAAACTCCGTGCGGTCGCGTCACGCGTTTCACAATTCTTTCAGCGCTCCGGCGATCTCCCGTTCATTTTTTACAGGATTTGGTAAACAGGCGAGAATGAGGAGGCGGGCGGCCATCCCCGCCAGGGGCTTGACCGAGAGGAGGATACAGCATGACCGATATGATGAAACCCGGCGAGGCCGCTGCGGCGACCCATCCGCCGCAACCGGATTTTGTGTCCGGGGCGCATATCGATGCTGCGGCGTATGAGTCGATGTACCGTCAGTCGGTCGAG
>NZ_QNVX01000030.1:0-1174 GCF_003314725.1 Rhodovulum sp. BSW8 | reverse complement strand
ATGGGTAAGGCAAAGTTCGAACGGACGAAACCGCACGTTAACATCGGCACGATCGGCCACGTTGACCACGGGAAGACGACGCTGACGGCTGCGATCACGAAGTACTTCGGGGACTTCAAGGCCTACGACCAGATCGACGCGGCGCCGGAAGAGAAAGCGCGCGGGATCACGATCTCGACGGCGCACGTGGAATACGAGACCGAGGCGCGTCACTACGCGCACGTGGACTGCCCCGGCCACGCCGACTACGTGAAGAACATGATCACGGGGGCTGCGCAGATGGACGGCGCGATCCTGGTGGTGAACGCGGCCGACGGCCCGATGCCGCAGACCCGCGAACACATCCTGCTGGCGCGTCAGGTGGGCGTGCCCGCGCTGGTGGTGTTCCTGAACAAGGTCGACCAGGTGGATGACGAAGAGCTGCTGGAGCTCGTGGAAATGGAAGTGCGCGAACTTCTGTCCTCCTACGACTTCCCCGGCGATGACATTCCGATCGTTGCGGGCTCGGCGCTGGCGGCGATGGAAGGCCGCGATCCGGAAATCGGCGAGACCAAGATCAAGGAACTGATGGCTGCGGTCGACGCCTACATCCCGACGCCGGACCGTCCGATCGACCAGCCGTTCCTGATGCCGATCGAGGACGTGTTCTCGATCTCGGGCCGCGGCACGGTTGTGACCGGCCGTGTCGAGCGTGGCGTTGTGAACGTGGGCGACGAGCTTGAAATCGTCGGCATCCGCGACACCAAGAAGACGACCTGCACGGGCGTCGAGATGTTCCGCAAGCTGCTGGATCGCGGCGAGGCGGGCGACAACATCGGCGCGCTGCTGCGCGGCATCGACCGCGACCAGGTGGAACGCGGCCAGGTTCTGTGCAAGCCGGGTTCGGTGACGCCGCATACGGTGTTCGAGGCCGAGGCCTATATCCTGACCAAGGAAGAGGGTGGCCGTCACACGCCGTTCTTTGCGAACTACCGTCCGCAGTTCTACTTCCGGACGACGGACGTGACCGGGACGGTTCAGCTGCCCGAGGGCACCGAGATGGTGATGCCGGGCGACAACCTGAAGTTCACGGTCGAGCTGATCGCGCCGATCGCGATGGAAGAGAAGCTCCGCTTCGCCATCCGCGAAGGCGGCCGCACCGTCGGCGCCGGCGTCGTCTCCAAGATCATCAAGT